>JBIOXT010000112.1:0-2635 GCA_044869795.1 bacterium
CCGCCCGGTGGCGTGATGATACGGGTTGGGAGCACCGCGCGTACGTGGCAGCCGAACGACTCGCGCTCGTCCGTGCCGCCGTCCCCGACGTCCAGTTCGATCCGGAAATTGTGCTGGCGCTCGAGCGCGCGGGGCAGACCGCCCTGACGCAGGACGATGCGATCAGACTCATCGTGCTGGGCTGGCTGCAGGTGAGCGGTCCCGTGACCGCTCCGGCCCTGGCTGCCCGGCTCGGTGTGCGGCGGGCCGACGTGGACATCGCGCTGGCCGCGCTGGAGGGCATGGGCACGGTCCTGCGCGGCCGGTTCACGCCAGGCGCGGCAGAGGAAGAGTGGTGCGAGCGCAGGCTGCTCGCGAGGATCCACCGGCTGACGCTGGGCCGGCTCCGCCGGGAGATTGAAGCGGTCTCTGCCGCCGACTTCATGCGCTTCCTGTTCCGCTGGCAGCACGTGCAACCGGGGACGCAGCTGCACGGGCGGGACGGCGTGGTCCAGATCATCGGCCAGCTGCAGGCGGTGGAGCTGCCGGCGCCGGCGTGGGAGGAACACGTGCTTCCCGCGCGCGTTCGCCTCTACGATCCCGCCGACCTGGAGTACCTGTGTCTGTCCGGGACGGTGACCTGGGGCCGCCTCAGCGCCAACGGGGCCGCCGCGGATGAGGAGCCCTCGGCGGGGAAGCGAAGCCGGAGACGATCAGGACCGGGCCGCAACTCTCCGATCGCGTTTGTGCTGCGTGAGGATCTGCCGGTCTTCCTGAAAGACCGCCGCAATCTTGATGAGGTGCTGGCGCGGCTCTCGCCGGCCGCCGGAGACATCGCCCGGTATCTCCGGCAGCGGGGCGCTTCGTTTCTGTTCGACATCGTCAAGGGCACGCGGCGTCTGGCCGCCGAGGTCGAGGACGCGCTGTGGGAACTGGTGGCGCACGGGGCGGTGACCGGCGACGGCGTGGCCGGGCTGCGGCAGCTGCTGCACGGCGGCGCGCGCCACCGCGGCCGGCTGCGGTTCCGAGCCTACGGCGGGCTGCGTCCTACACCGGGTGCGGGGCTGCGGACGCACGGGCGGTCGCTCCCGGTCGGACGATGGTCGTTGTGGCACGAGGCGAGCGACGCGGACGCCCGCAGCCGCGAAGAGGCCGTCGCCCGCCAGCTGCTCCGCCGGTACGGCGTGATCTTCCGCGATCTGCTGGCCCGCGAAACGCTGGCGCCGCCATGGCGCGCGCTGCTGGAGGTCTACCGTCGGTGGGAAGCTCAGGGGGAGATCCGCGGCGGCCGCTTTGTCGCGGGGTTCGTCGGCGAACAGTTCGCGCTGCCGGAGGCGGTCGAGGCGCTGCGGGGCGTGCGCCGCGCAGCGGGAGAGGACGAAGTAATTGCGGTCTCCGCCGCCGATCCGCTGAATCTCGTGGGGATCATCCTGCCGGGTGGGAAGGTGTCGCCGGTGTCAGGGATGGCGATCGCCTACCGGAGCGGGGTGCCGTTCGACGTGGCGCCGATGGGCGCGCTGCGCGCGCGTCTCCAACGCGCGGGCACCGATCGAACATCATCCCACGGAAGCGGCAGGTACTCGCCTTGGCGCAGCGGAGGACTCCTCATCTGATGGGTCGAAGGTTCGCCCGAGATGAACGAGACCGTGCTGCCGATCGCGCCGATCACCTCGGTGCCGCCATTTTCGGAATTTACTGAACCGGAACTGGCGAAGCTGCTGCCGCGCGTGCAGCGGCGCGCCTACCGCACGGAGGAAACGCTCTTCCGGGAAGGCGACCCGCCCGCGTTTGTCTATTACGTCCAGACCGGCGAGATCAACCTCACGTTGACCTCCCAGGAACGGCGCATCACTGTTGGAAAGTTCGCCTCCGGACGGTTAGTGGGGATTCAGACCATTTTTGACGACGGCCCGCACTTTCTGTCCGCGACGGCCCTGTCGCCGACCACGGTGCTGGCTGTTCCCCGTGCCGACCTGATCGAGATCCTGCGCCGGCATCCCGATGCGGTGCTCAAGATGGCCGCGATCTTCGCGCGTCAGATCCGCGCCGTCGCGATGCTGGTGGCGGAGATGCAATTCCTCGACCTGCCGGTCCGTCTGGCGAAGCGGATCCTCGAGCTTGCAGAGGAAGGCGGCGCCGCCCGCAGTAAACTCGGAGGCCTGGCGGTCCGTGTCACGCAGAAGGAGTTGTCGGAGCTGGCCGGCGCGACGCGCGGCGGTGTGAACCGGGCGCTCAAGCGGCTGGAGCAGCTCGGTGTGATCCGAGTCAGCCGCGGCTCGATTATCGTGGCCGCCCCCGACCGCCTGCGCCGGCTGGCGCAGCAGGAGGCCCTGCCCATGATTCTTGGACTCTCGCAGCCCGCGAAGGACGAGGTTCTCTCCCCGTAACCAAACGTTCGTTCGTCAAGGGCTTCCCGCTTTGAGCTTCCGTAGTTATCCTGATTACTTATCCGAAAGGAACATGATGACATAGGCACTGCATGGTACGGTCGCACGTCCGGTCCGGGCGATTTGCCGTGCTCGTCTCCAACCCCCTAGGGGGTGGGTTTCGTGCCCACCCCCTCTTTTTTTGTCTGAAAACCAGCCGTCGTAATTGAGGAGGCCGACTATGAGGAAGGCACTCATCGCGGGCATCCCTGCGAGTTTGTGGCTCCCCG
>JBIOXT010000113.1:0-2074 GCA_044869795.1 bacterium
CACTACTTCTGTCCTGACCTGTACTCTCCGCGCTACGTGCACGATGAGGCGACCTACCTCGCCCTGTTTGAGCGCGCGGGCGGCCGCCGTCGGATCGGGGAGGCCTCGGTCTACTACCTGTACTCCCGCGAAGCGGCGCGGCGGATCCGGGCCTTTGCCCCGGGGGCCCACATCCTGATCATGCTGCGCAATCCCATCGACATGGTCCACTCTCTCCACAGCCAGCGCCTGTACAGCGGGCATGAGAACATCGAGGATTTTCCGTCGGCCCTGGCAGCGGAGCCCGATCGCAAGGCCGGCCGGCGGCTGCCGCCCGATCCGTATCCCATCCCGTGCCTGTTCTACCGGGAGGTCGGCCGGTATGCCGGGCAGGTCCGGCGATTCCTCGAGGTGTTTCCGCCCCCGCAGGTGCATGTGGTCATCTATGATGACTTCGCCAAAGACACCGCCGGCGCGTTCGCGGGGGCGTGCCGGTTCCTGGGTCTCGAGGCCGGCGTCGGGTCGGAGTTCGACGTCTACAATCCCAACAAGAAGGTTCGGTCCACGGTGCTGCGTGATCTCCTCAAGTTCTACCCACAGACGAAGACCTGGGGCCGGCGCCTCGTGCCGAGAGCGCTGCGCCAGCGGATCGTCCACCGGCTGGTGGTGGCGAATACGCGCTACGAGCCGCGGCAGCCGATGCCCGCGGGCCTGCGCCGGCAGCTCGCCGATGAGTTTCGCAGCGACGTCCACGACCTCAGCGCGCTGGTCGGCCGCGATCTCACGCCCTGGCTGGCCGCCTCCGGCGGAGCCGACATGCTCGACGAGACGGCAGCCGGAGAATGATCCCCGTGAGCCCTTCAACGGTGGGGCGGCCCGGAACATTGCTCGACAAGCTCGAGCTGTTCTTCGAGATTCGGCTGGAGCGCATCCTGATGGGCCGGCCCTCCTACCGGCCGGTGCCGTGGGCCGACGCGATGGCGGAGGCCGTCCGCCGTCTGGGCGGCAGCCCCTCGATTCTCGGTGAACCGGCCCTCACCGACATCGCCGGGGCGGTCGCCTCGCGCGCCGCCGCCGTGGCGCAGGCAGACGGGACGCTGGAAACGTACAATGCGGACACCAACCTCGCCGGGGCGTGCTACGTGCTCTGCCGCGCGCTGGTCCCGCACTGCGTCGTCGAGACGGGCGTCGCCTTTGGGGTCACGTCCGCGTACATCCTGCAGGCGATGGCGATCAACGGCGAGGGCACGCTCTACTCGATCGATGTGCCTCCGGCAAGCATGGCCGTGGAGAGGGTGGGCTCCGTCATCCCGCCGCACCTGCGTTCCAGGTGGCGGCTGCGGATCGGACTGAGTGAAGCCGCGCTGCCGGCGGTGCTCAGCGAAGCCGGCAGCGTCGACATGTTTGTGCACGACAGCCGCCACACCTTTCGCGTCGCGAACTGGGAACTCACCACGATCATGCCGCGGTTGGCGCCGCGCGCGGTCGTACTCGTCGACGACGCGCAGAAGAACGTCGCGTTCCAGCGGTGGGTGCGGCGCTGGTCCCCCGGCTACGCCGCGACCGTTCGCCAGCAGGGGAAGCGCGGCCTATTCGGGATCGGCATCCGGACGCGATGAACGCCGCCATCATCACCGCGCGCGCCGGCAGCAAGTCCATCCCGCAGAAGAACGTCTACCCCGTGGCGGGCCAGCCCCTGATCGCGTACCCCATCCAGGCCGCGCGCGACGCCGCGCGCGTCGGGGCGATCTACATCAGCACCGACGGCGAAGAGATCGCCGCGGTCGGGCGCGCGGCAGGCTGCGACATCATCTGGCGCCCCTCCGACCTCACCGGCGATCACGTCAACCACGGGGACGTGATCAAACACGCGGTGGAATACGTGAACGTCCGCCGCCCCGACCTCGCCAACGTCGTGCTGCTGCTGGGCAACACCGTGATGGTCGACGGCGCGCTGATCGACCGGTCGCTGGAGATGCTGGACCAGCAGCCCGACCTCGACTCCGTAATCTCGGTCTGGGAAGCCGCCGACGATCATCCGTTCCGGGCCCTGCAGATCGGCTCCGACGGTCTGGTCCATGCCTTCGGCGACGCG
>JBIOXT010000114.1:0-4058 GCA_044869795.1 bacterium
AAGACGGCGATGATCTCGTACGTCCCCGGGTCGACCTGACGGCCCTGAAGGTATCGCTGGTCCCAGCTTACCCGGTAGGTGAGCTCTTCCCCCGGCTTCAGCGCGAGCACCTGCACGGTCTGGATGAAGGCCTTGTCGTGCGACCACCGCCAGACCTCGTCCCCGCGGGGACGGCGGGCGATGATGTCGTACCGCTGGCTGCTGCCGAACGAGATCGTGGCGGCGGCGCTCCCGGTGTTGCGGACGGACAGAGAAACCGGCACCGGCGCCCCCATCACGAACGTCCGCGCGGGGATCGCAGCCTCCAGGCGGAGACTCCCCGCGGTGCGGTCAACCGTGATCGGCGCCGCGGCGGACGTCACCGCGAGCAACCCAACGAGCAGAGCCACCCACAACCCTTCCACGATCCATCCCCCCAGAGCAGTCCTCGTCTCCTTACCAGTACGCATCCGAGGCGGGGAGGGTTCGCCGATTACTTGATTCCTGTGCGGGGCAGCTCGAAGCGGATCTTGCCGGCGGCGATCTCCTCGAGGGCGACGGTAACCGGGTTGCCGGAATCGACGTCGACCATCGGCAGCGCGCCGTCTTTGAGCTGCCGGGCGCGCTTTGCCGCGACGATGACCAGGGCGTACTTGTTCTCGACGCGATCCAGCAGCGCCTCGAGAGGAGGCTTGATCACTTTTCCCTCACCTCAAGCTAAACCGGGGGACGCAAGGCGTTTTGGGGACAACACCTAATATTAGCAACGGCCCGCGGTTGGCGCAAGGAGGTGTCATGGACCCCAGCCCGCTTCGCATTCACGCGCTCGGGCTCATCGGGATGGGCGCGATCACGTCCATCATGATGACCACGCCGGTCATCGGTCTCTACCTGAGCTCGCTGGGCCTGCCCGCGGCCCACATCGGGGCGATCATCGGGACGATGTCGCTCGCCCTCGTCGGATCGGAAGTGGCCCTGGCCGTGGCCGCCTCGTCACGCCTCGGCCGCCGCGGCAGCGTTGCGGTGGCGATCACGGGGAGCGCCGTGATGCTGGGCTGGTTCCCGCTGACCGGATCGCTGCTCGGCCTCTACCTGAACCGCTTCGCATTCGGCGCCGTCCGGGGGCTGCTCTGGCCGGTTCTCTTCGCGGAGGTGGCAGATGCCGCGCACCCGCAGCGGCAGGGGACGTCGTTCGCGCTGTTCTGGCTGTACTTCGGCGTGGGGAACCTGATCGGTCCGGCCTTGGGCGGTCTGCTCGGCGAACGGTTTTCGCTGCTCACGCCGTTCTATGCCGCGGCCGCGATCTCGCTGTTGACCGTGCCGCTGCTGCGGGTCCTCCGCACACAACGCGATACGGGCGCGCGGAACCCCTTGGCCGGCTACCCCCTGCTCCTGCACGCGCCCCGGTTGCTCCGCGCGTGGGGCCTCACCCTCTGCAACGTGATCGTCTTCAGTCTGTACCTGACCTTCCTCCCCCTGCACGCTGCGGCGCAGGGACTGAGTACGGCGCAGATCGGCGTCATCTTCACGGCCGGGGCCGTCGCGTTCATCCTCGGGCAGGCGGCTCTGCGCAGGGCAGATGCCCGCTTCCCCGCGGAGCGGCTGCTGGTCGTCGCGTTCATCGCACGGGGGGCGAGCGCAGCCACCGTGCCCTGGCTGCACTCGATGGGAGCCCTGCTCACGGCCAACTTCATCACCAGCGTGCTGACGGCGGCCATCTCCCCCGCGCTCTCGACCCGAATCGCCGCCCAGGCCCCGCGGGATCACCTGGTCGCGGCGATGGGGGGCTTCAACGCATCGGCGGACCTGGGATTCTTCATCGGGCCGCTCGCCGGCGGCGTGCTTGCGACGCTGGGGCTGCAGTGGGCCTTCTGGCTTGCCGTTCCGGTCACCGCGGCGGCGCTGTGGTTGCTGACACCTTCGGCTCAGGTCAACAGACGGTCGGCAACCATCGCGCCGAACAGCAGGCCCAAGTAGAGGATCGAATACCCGAACAACCGCACCGCCGACCGTGCCGTCTTCTGCCGCCACGTGTCGACGGCCAGTCCGACAAAGAGCCCGCCGCAGACGACCGCCGCCACCGTGTAGACCCATCCCATGCCGCCGAACGGAGAGAGCAGCAACGACGCCGTAACCAACACAACCGTGTAGATGACGATCTGGCGCCGGGTCACCTCGTCGCCGGCAACGACGGGCAGCATCGGCACACCCGCCCGCGCGTAGTCGTCCCGGCGGTAGAGCGACAACGCCCAAAAGTGCGGAGGGGTCCACAGGAAGACGATCAGAAACAGGATGAGTGCCGGCAGTTCGATCCGGCCGGTCGCCGCCGCCCATCCCACCAGTGGGGGCACGGCCCCCGCCGCGCCGCCGATGACGATGTTTTGCGGCGTGATCCGTTTCAGCCAGACAGTATACACCAGGACGTAGAAGACCAGTCCGCCGATGGCAAGCACGGCGCTGAGCAGGTTGACGAAGACGCTCAGGACGGCGAACGCCACAAAACCCAAGAGGATGGCGAACGCAAGCGCGAAGGCAGGCTCAACCCGTCCGGCCGCCACCGGGCGCCGGCGCGTGCGGGCCATCAGCGCGTCGATATCGCGCTCGAGCAGCTGGTTGACCGCACTCGCAGATCCCGAGGCCAGCGCGCCGCCCACGAGCGTGGCAATGATCACCCAGGGAGACACCTGGCCCGGCGCGGCGATCAGCATCGCGGCCAGCGCGGTCACGAGCAGCAGGATCATGATGCGGGGCTTGGTGAGCGCGACGTAGTCGAGGACGCGGGCCACCCTTCGACTCGGCTCAGGGCCTGCGGTCCGCTCGGGTTCAACTTCGGGGACACGGCGCGCCAGGACCAGCAGGACCACGAGCGACGCGAACAGCGCCGCCGCGGTGGCAAGGTGAGACGTGGTCACCGAATCCGCAAGGCGGTACTCCACGTTCAGCGCGCCGAGGATGACCTGCAGGATGAACAACCCCACGGCTACCGCCGAGGCCGCCAGCAGCTGGGGACGCCGGACCTGCGTGCGGTAGGCGGCCGCCGCCGAGGTCACGATGAGCAGGCCGACGAGGCCCGCCGCCACTCGATGGTAGAAGTGCACCGCCACGGGTCCCTGCAGGGATGGGAGCAGCCGCCCGTAGCACAGCGGCCAATCCGGACAGGCGAGGCCGGCCCCGCTCGCGCTGACATAGCCGCCGATGAGCACCAGCACGTACGTCGCGCCCAAACTCGACAGCGCGAGCTTCCAAAATCCGTCCCGCTGTGAGCGCGCGGCCGGACCGAGCATCGCGAGGACGGCGATGGCCACCAGCGTCCCAAAGAAGGCCATCGCGGTGCCGAGGTGAGCGACGACGATCCAGGCACTGAGTTCGTGCCGGACGGTCAGCCCCCCGAGGACGATCTGGACGGCGAGGAGGAGTACCGCGACGATGGAGAGGCGCGCCGCGTCGGATCGCACAGAGAACCGCCGCACTGCGGAAATGACGAGGGCGAGGGTCAGGATCCCGACCAGTGATGCCGCGAGCCGGTGGCTGTATTCGATCAGCACGAGCGGCTCCAGCGGCGGGATGATCCGGCCGTGACAGAGCGGCCAGTCGGGGCAGGCCAGGCCGGCGCCCGTGGCGCGCACGACGCCGCCGAGCACGATCAACAGGAACGTCGCTGACGCCGAGACGAGGGCGAGGCGGGTGAAACTCTTCACACGCTCTTATTCCTCTCGACCCGCCGGACTCCCTCGGCGCGTCAGCGGAAGACGATCCTGAGAATGCGATCGTCGTCAGGGCCGGGGCGCCCCCGTCCATCGCGGTTGCTGGTCAGCACGTAGAGCGCGCCGTCGGGCCCCTGCACGACGTCGCGCAGACGGCCGAGGCTCTGCAGGAACGCTTCCTGATCGGTCACCTTCTTGAACTCCGGGGGCTGCAGCACGAATCGCCGCAGCTGGGTGCCGCGCAGCATCGCAACCAGCAGGCTGTCCTTCCACGGTCCGGACGAGGGGATCGCGATCCCCGATGGCGCCCACGTATTCGTCGCGCCGCTTTCGGAGATCGGATCGATGAACCGCGGCGCGCCGCCGTCGCCGGCC
>JBIOXT010000115.1:0-12806 GCA_044869795.1 bacterium
TGGTGATCGACTACTCCGCGCCGAACATCGCCCGCCCGATGTCCGTCGGGCACCTGCGCTCGACGGTGATCGGGGACGCCATCTACAAGTTGTCCGCATTCGGCGGGTTTCGCCCGATCGGCGACAACCACCTCGGGGATTGGGGCACGCAGTTCGGCGCGTACCTGTACGCGTTCAAGACGTGGGTCGACCCGGACGCCTACCGGCAGGACCCGATCGGTGAACTGCTCCGGCTGTACGTGAAGTTCGACACCGAAGCCCGCGCACAGCCTGAGCTGCGCGAGCGGGCCCGGGAATGGTCGCTGAAGCTCGAACAGGGCGACCCCGAGGCGCGCCGGCTGTGGGCGGAGTTCACCGGTCACAGCAGAGCCGAGTTCGACCGCGTCTACCGGCTGCTCGGCGTCACCTTCGACCATACGCTGGGGGAGAGTTTCTACGAGGACAAGACCCAGGAGGTCATCGATCTCGCGGTCGCATCGGGGGTCGCAGTCGAGCACGAAGGGGCGCTGATCGTTCCCCTCGACGACGCCGGCATCACGACCCCGCTCCTGCTGCGACGCAGCGACGGGGCCACGCTGTACTCGACGCGGGATCTGGCCACGGCGCTCTACCGCATTCGGGAATTCCATCCCAGCCGGCTGATCTATGTGGTCGGCGCGCAGGCCCTCTACTTCAACCAGATCTTTGCCGCGCTGCGCAAACTCGGATTCGGCGACGTCCAGTACGTGCATGTCGACTTCGGGTCGATCACCCTGCCGGAAGGACGGATGCGCACCCGCCGCGGGACCGTCATCTTCCTGGAAGACGTACTGGCCGAGGCGATGGTCCGCGCGCGGCGGCTGGTCGATGAGAAGAATCCCGAGCTGCCCGACGACGAGCGGGCGGAGGTGGCGCGCGTCGTCGGCATCGGCGCCGTCAAATACGCCGACCTCTCCCAGAATCGCGTCAAGAACATCGCGTTCGATTGGGACCGGATGCTCGCCCTCGACGGCGACAGCGCGCCGTACCTGCAGTACACGTACGTCCGGGCCCGCGGCATCATTCGGAAGGCCGAGGACCAAGAGGTCGAGGCCGAGGTGACGACCGCCGTCGCTTTTGACAAGCGCGCGGCCGATGCGCCGGAGGCGTGGTTGTTGCTGAAGTCCCTTGCCCGGTTCCCCGATGCTGTGCGGGAAGCCGCCGCATCCTATCAACCGCACATCGTCGCCAACTACCTGTTCTCGCTGGCCCAACAATTCCACGCCTTCTACCACGAGGTCCCGGTGCTGCAGGCCGAGGACGCGGCGCTGCGCTCCGGACGCCTAGCCCTCGTGCGGGCCGCGGCGACCGTGATGCGCACCGGCCTCGGGCTGCTGGGCATCCAGGTCCCCGAGCGGATGTAGCCGGAACTGGGGGTCTGGGGTATAATGGGGCGGCAGGAGTTTCCCACAGGGACGCGAAAGCGACGGCGGATTTAGCACAATCCCCGGAGCGGTACGACCCGCGACGACGCACGAATTCCGATGGACCGGCACCGGGTTCCGGTGCACCTTCAATCGCATCGAGTTTCCACACGAGACACGATGAATAGAGGAGACCGACAGGCATGCGGACGTTGACGAGGTGGCAGAAACAGCTTTGGGGGATCGCCGCGGCGCTGGTTGCCATCGCCGTGCTGGTGCTTCCGGCATGGGGGGCGATCTTCGGCGACATTCAGGGCAACTTCGCGCAGCAAGGCATCGAGCGGCTCGCCGCGAAGGGGATCTTCCGCGTTCCGCCCGACGGCAAGTTCAATCCCACCGCGACCGTCACCCGGCTGGATCTGGCGATTTACCTGTCCCGGGCGTTGGGGCTGTCCGGTCAGGGGTTATCCCTTCCCGATCTGAAGGACGGCAATGAGATCCCGCGGGACGCGCAGTCCGCCGTGACCGCGGTGATGAACGTCGGCACGGTCGCGCCGCCAAAGGTCGAGCTCAAGAAAGGGCAGATCACCTACACGCTGTCGACGGACAAGGCCCTCTACGGCCCCGGGGACATGGTCGAACTCCGGTTCGAGGTCAAGAACACCGGTACGACCGACGTGCAGTTCGACTTCGTCAACTCGCAGTTTCACGACTTCGTGGTCCGGGAGGCCGACGGCACCGAGATCGCGCGGTGGTCGGTGGGGCGGGCGTTCCTGCCCATCCAGGGCCCGGTGACGCTGGCCGCCGGCGCGAGTTATCCGGCGGCGACGCGGTGGCGCCAGCTCGATCAGAACGACAACCCGGTCCCACCGGGCCGCTATGAGATCATCGCCGTCCACACGACGAAGTCCAACCCTACCACCCTCTCGCTGACGTTCATCAAGGGCCTGATGCCCGCATTCGCCGACGACACCTGGCGTCCGAAGGCGGAGGTGACGCGCGCGGAATTGGCCGCGTTCATCCTGCGGGCGATGGGGCTGGGCGAGGCGCCGGCCAATGCGGCCGTGTCCGTGGCGGATGCCGCGACGATTCCCGCGGCGCTGCGCGGGGCGGTGGCGACCGCGGTCGACAAGAAGATCCTGCTCGTCAATGCCGCCAACCAGATCCGCCCGACCGCCCCGGCAACGCGGGCGGAGGTGGCCTGGGCGATGGATCAGCTCATGACCGGCTCCGACCGGTACGACTTTTCGAAAGGGGTCCTCAAGGACGTCACCGCCGGGACGCCGGCGTTCATCGTCGTCGAGGACGCCAACAAGGCGCAGCGCACCTTCCGGGTCGCGCGGAACAACGCGATCTACCGGAACAACGCCCCCGCGACGCTGCGCGACCTGAAGTCCGGCGACAAACTGCTGTTCTTGAAGCCCAGCGACGTCGGCGACGTGACCTACATCGAAGCCGCGTCGCCGTAGGAGAACGCGCATGAAGTTCTTCCTGGATACCGGAAGTCTCGAGGAGATCCGCACCGCGGCGGGATGGAGCCTCTGCGACGGGGTGACGACCAACCCCTCCCTGGTCAGCAAGGAGGGCATGGACTACCGCGACCTCATCCGGGAGATCGCCAAGATCGTCGCCGGCCCGATCTCGGTCGAGACGGCGAGCAACAAGGTCGACGAGATGATCGCGCAGGGCCGCGAGTATGCGACGTGGGCTCCGAACGTGGCCGTCAAGGTCCCCTGCACGGTGGAGGGCCTCGTCGCCGGCAAGGCCCTGGTCGACGACGGCATCCGGATCAACGTGACGCTGACGTTTTCAGCCAACCAGGCGCTGCTGGCGGCGAAGATCGGGGCGTTCTTCGTCAGCCCGTTCGTCGGCCGGCTCGACGACATCGGCCACGACGGCATGCAGGTTGTCCGGGACACGGTGCAGATCTACCGCAACTACGGGTATACCACCCAGGTGCTGGCCGCCAGCCTCCGGCACCCGCTGCACGTCACGGCCGCCGCGCTGGCCGGGGCCGACATCGCGACGATCCCGTTCAAAGTCGTCGAGCAGCTCTTCAAGCACGTGCTGACCGACGCCGGCCAGGAGAAGTTCCTGGCGGACTGGCGGAAACTGCAAGACGAGCTGGAACGCCGCAAAGCCAAAGTCAAATGACGGCCGGTCCGCGGCGTGCGTGGAGGTGACCAGGCAGTGGCGGCGATCGCCGAGCTAGAGACGAAAACCATGAACGAGCTCCAGGATCTTGCCAAGGAGCTCAATATCGCCAACTTCCGGCGTTTTCGGAAGCAGGAGTTGATCATGCGTATTCTGCAGGCTCAAACCGAACAATCCGGGTTGATCTTCCGCTCGGGGATTCTCGAGATCATGCCCGAGGGGTACGGGTTCCTCCGCACCAGCGGGTACCTCCCCGGCCCCGAGGACATCTACGTGTCGCCGTCGCAGATCAAGCGGTTCGGGCTGCGCGTCGGCGACGAGGTCCTCGGCCAGGTTCGCCCGCCGAAGGACAACGAGAAGTACTATGCCCTGCTGCGGGTGGAAGCGGTCAACGGGCTGGATCCCGAGCAGGCCAGGAGCCGCCCCGACTTCGAGAAGCTCACGCCCGTCTTCCCCTTCGAGCGGATGAAGCTGGAAACCGACAGCGACCTCACCACCCGCATGGTGGATCTGTTCGCGCCGATCGGGAAGGGGCAGCGGGCGATGATCGTGTCGCCCCCCAAGGCCGGCAAGACGACCATCCTCAAGAAGATCGGGCAGGCGATCGTCACCACCTTCCCCGAGGTCTACTTGATGGTGCTGCTGCTGGACGAGCGGCCGGAGGAAGTGACCGACATGCGCCGTTCCGTCGAGGCGGAAGTGGTGGCCTCGACGTTCGACCGGCCGCCGGAAGAGCACGTCCAGGTCGCCGACCTGGTCCTGGACCGTGCGAAGCGCCTGGTCGAGGGCAAGCGCGACGTCGTCATCCTCCTCGACAGCCTGACGCGCTTTTCCCGCGCCAACAACCTGGTGATCCCGCCGTCGGGGCGGACGTTGACCGGCGGCCTGGATCCCGCCGCGCTGCACCGCCCCAAGCGCTTCTTCGGTGCGGCCCGAAAGGTCGAGGAGGGCGGGAGCCTGACGATCGTCGCCACCGCCCTGATCGACACCGGCAGCCGGATGGACGACATGATCTACGAGGAGTTCAAGGGCACCGGCAACATGGAGATGCACCTGAACCGGAAGCTCCAGGAGCGGCGGACCTTCCCGGCCATCGACATCAAGATGAGCAGCACCCGCCGCGAGGAGCTGCTGCTGACCGAGGACGAGCTGCGCAAGGTCTGGGTCCTGCGCAAGAGCCTCGAGCAGCTGGACACGGTCGCCATGACCGAGCTGATCCTGGACCGGCTCCGCAAGACGTCCAGCAACCAGGCCTTTCTGCGCTCCATCGTCAAGAGCGCGGAAGAAGAGATCCAGTAAGAACGAGAGAACGCGAGCAAACGCGAGAGAAACGGCGAACGTATTTTCTCTCTTTCGCTAGCCTCCCGTAGCGCCTAGAATCCGACTTCGGCGGGCAGGAGTATTCCTGCAAGTGCTGAATACGTGACCCGGCCCT
This sequence comes from bacterium, assembly GCA_044869795.1. Taxonomy (GTDB): domain Bacteria; phylum Sysuimicrobiota; class Sysuimicrobiia; order Sysuimicrobiales; family Kaftiobacteriaceae; genus DASXUC01. Next base: position 4,972 of record JBIOXT010000115.1, read on the forward strand.
TACGTCCTACTCCTCTTCGCACCCCACGGCGAACTCAGGCGAGGCAGGTGTTTGATGGCGAAGAGTGCACGGCCGTACCTTGGCGCGTTCCTGCTCGGAGCGTTGCTCTTTCCAACAGGTTCCCTGGTTGCGCCGGCCTCCGCCAGGCCGTCCGTGGCGTTTCTGGTAGCAGCCGAGAACGAAAACCTCGCCAGTCGGGTCTTCCGCGCGCTGGTGGTCCCTGGACCGGCGCTGCTGAGTCTCCGCCCAGCCCGCCGAGCCGCTGTCCCCGCCGCCGTGCGTCTGGCCGTGGTGCCGGCGCTTCCGAAGCCTGTCGCATGGAAGCCCGCCTCGGGGCGCAGTGCCGGCACGCCGGTCGGGCACGTCGTGGCATCGGGTGACACGCTCTGGTCGGTGGCCAGACACTACGGGACGACGGTCGCAGCCCTGGCGCGGGCGAACAACATGACCGAGACGGCGCTGATCCACCCGGGCCAGCGACTCGTCCTCGCCGGGATCTCATCCGCAGCCGGGCCGGCTTCGTCCGCCGTCGCACCGAAACCGGCTGCGCGGGTCGCCGCCGTCCGCCGCGTGCCTGCACAGCAGGCCCGCACGATCGTGGTCGGGAACGGTCAGACCCTTTCGGAGATCGCCGACGCATACGGTGTCTCCACCAGGGCGCTGGTACAGGCGAACAGCCTGCCCAGCGCACACCGCATCCGGGCCGGGCAGCGCCTGACGATTCCCGGCACGGCCCCGACCGCCGCGCAGACGGCGCCGCGGCGCGCGCCTGTCCCGCCGGTCCGCGTCCAGATCCCGCGCGTGACCCAGCCGCTCGCGGCCTCGCTGCAGCGGGGCTTCTTCCGCTGGCCTGCGCGCGGGGTGATTACCTCGCGCTTTGGTGTCCGCTGGCACCGGCATCACAACGGGGTCGACATTGCCGCCCCCCGGGGCACTCCGATCTATGCCGGGCGGTCGGGCGTGGTGATCTACGCCGGGTGGTACTTCGGGTATGGTCGTGCCGTGATCCTCAACCACGGCGGCGGGGTCGTCAGCATCTACGGCCATGCCTCGGCGCTGCTGGTTCGCACCGGGCAGCGCGTCGCCGTCGGCCACCAGATCGCCCGCGTCGGCTGCACCGGCAGCTGCACGGGCAACCACGTGCACTTCGAAGTCCGCATCAACGGCCGTCCCGTCAACCCGCTGCGCTACCTCTAAGTTCAGGGGAACGAGGAAACGAGGGAACGGGGCAACTAGCCCTGGGCGCACGCGTGTGGTATAATCCCCCCGGTCTCCGAACAATCGGTCAAGCGAATTTGGGCATCTCGTTCCTAGTTCCCACGTTCCCTTGTTCTAGAAGTGAAAGGGGTTTCCAGTGAAAAAGGGCATCCATCCCGAATACAGGCAGACGACCGTCACCTGCGCGTGCGGCTCGACGTTCGTCACCGGGTCCACGAAGCAGAACATCCGCGTGGAGATCTGTTCGAAGTGCCACCCGTTCTATACGGGCCAGCGAAAGTTCGTTGATGCCGAAGGGCGTGTCCAGAAGTTCGCCAAGAAGTATGGCCTCGAGGTGTAATCTGTCGACTGGACCATCGGCCCATGAGGGGAGGCGCAGCCGCCTCCTCTCTCGTTTTTGGGCCCCCCGGGCCGGAGGGACCGCCGGTGCCTAGAGTACCCGGTCGGCTCGAGCTCATCGTCGGCAGCATGTTCAGCGGCAAGAGCGAGGAGTTGATCCGCCGGGTTCGGCGGGCCCAGATCGCGCGGCAGCGCGTGCAGGTCTTCAAGCCCAGCCTCGATGACCGCTACGGCCACCGGCAGGTGGCCTCGCACAACGGCACCCGCCTCGAAGCCCTGCCGGTGTCCCGCAGCGCGGACATCGCGGCGCGGCTGGACCCGGCGGCGGACGTGGTTGCCGTCGACGAAGCGCAGTTCCTCGACGCCGGGATCATCGATGTGGCGGAACAGTTGACCGAGCGCGGCATGCGCGTCATCGTCGCGGGCCTGGACATGGATTTCCGCGGCGAGCCCTTCGGCGCCGTTCCCCAACTGATGGCTCTGGCGGAGTCGGTCGACAAGCTGCAGGCCATCTGCATGGTCTGCGGGGAACCGGGCAGCCGCACCCAGCGTCTCGTCGACGGCCGTCCGGCCCAGTACACCGATCCCATCATCCTGGTCGGCGCCCGCGAGGCATACGAGGCGCGGTGCCGCTTTCATCACGAGGTGCCCGGAAAACCGCAATCTACCCACTCCAGCCAATCTGCACAATCTACGCAATCCAACGCTCCTACCCCCGGCAGGTAGTTGGGAAGATCGGGTAGATCGGGAAGATGGGTAGATAGCGAGGATGCGGATGGCTGAGCGACTACTCCTTGGGGGTCAAGCGGTGATGGAAGGCGTGATGATGCGCTCCCCGCATTGGACCGCGACCGCGGTGCGGCGGCCGTCGGGCGAGATCCTCAGCTCGGTCCAGCACCTCGACTCCCTGCTGGTACGGTACCGCTGGCTCCGCATGCCGGTCGTGCGCGGGGTCATCGTCCTCTACGAGGCGCTGACGATCGGGATCCGGGCGCTGTTCTTCTCGGCCAATGCGGCACTGGGCGACGAAGAAGAGTTGACGTCGCAGCAGATCGGGGTCTCAGCGGCCGTCGGGTTGGCCCTGGCCGTCGGCCTGTTCTTCGTGCTGCCGACGATCGGGGCACGGCTGCTCGATCGGTACCTGCCCAGCGCCATCGCGCTGAACCTCGTTGAGGGGGCGATCCGCATCGCCGTGTTGATCACCTACATCGCCGTGATCGCGCGGCTGCCGGACATCCGCCGCGTCTACGAATACCACGGTGCCGAGCACAAGGCCGTCAACACCTATGAAGCCGGCGATCCGCTCGAGGTCCCCGCGGTGCGCCGGCACAGCCGGTTCCATCCGCGCTGCGGGACGACCTTCCTGCTGATCGTGATGATCGTGGCGATCATCGTCTTTACCTTCCTCGGCCGTCCCCCGCTGGCGTGGCGCATCCTCAGCCGGATCGTCCTGATCCCGGTCGTCGCCGGGATCAGCTACGAGATCATCCGGGCCGGCGCCCGCTACCGATGGTTCCGCCCGGTGGTCGCTCCCGGGATGTGGCTGCAGCGTCTGACGACGCGGGAACCCGATGATGCCCAGATGGAAGTCGCGGTGCGGGCGCTGCGCGAGGTGGTCGAACGCGAGAGCGCCTCTGAGCCCGCCGTGGCGTGACGGTATAATCGAAGGGACATGAGCACCGATCCGACCCCGGCAACCCAGCGCCTTGAGCAGCTTGCGGCGCGGTATGATGAGCTGACCGCCGCCCTGGCCGATCCGGCAATCTTCTCCGACCGCGACCGCTACCAGCAGGTCGCCAAGGAACGCGCCGATCTTGAGCAGGCCGTTACGGCCTTCCGTGAATATCAGCGCGTCGGTCGGGAACTCGAGGAAGTCGGTGAGCTGACGCGTACGGAGCGAGACTCTGACCTCCGGGAGATGGCGCAGGCCGAAGAGACCGCGCTGCGCGAACGCAAGACGAACCTCGAGTCGAAACTCCGGGCGCTGCTCGTCCCCAAGGACCCGCTGGCCGACCGCAACATCATCATGGAGATCAGAGCGGGCGCGGGAGGCAGCGAGGCGGGCCTCTTTGCCGGTGACCTCTTCCGCATGTACTCCCGGTTCGCCGAGCGCAACCGCTGGAAGGTTGAGGTCCTGGAGAGCAACGCCACCGAGCTCGGCGGCTTCAAAGAGATCGTCTTTGCCATCCAGGGCAAGGGCGCGTACCGCCGTCTGAAGTACGAAAGCGGGGTGCACCGCGTGCAGCGGGTTCCCGCCACCGAGGCGTCGGGCCGTATTCACACGTCGACCGCGACGGTCGCCGTGCTGCCGGAAGCCGAAGAGGTCGACGTCCAGATCAAGCCCGATGAGATCGAGATTGAAACGTACCGGGCCGGCGGCGCGGGCGGCCAGAACGTCAACAAAGTCGAGACCGCCGTCCGCATCCGCCATCTGCCGTCCGGACTCGTCGTGGCGTGTCAGGATGAACGCTCCCAGCATCAGAACCGCGAGAAGGCGATGCGGATCCTGCGCGCCAAGCTGCTCGAGATGGAAATCGAGCGCCAACAGCGTCAGATCGCTCAGCAGCGCCGCCTGCAGGTCGGCACCGGCGAACGTAGTGAAAAGATTCGCACCTACAACTTTCCCCAGAACCGCGTGACCGACCACCGCATCGGGCTGTCGCTGCACCGCCTGGACGTGATCCTCGACGGCGATCTCGATGAACTCACCGAGGCCCTGGCCGCCGCCGAGGCCCAGGCGCTTGCCGCCCCCGTCAGCTAGTCACCGTTCCAGATGACCGTTCGCGAGGCGTTCCTCTGGGGACGTGAGCATCTTGCCGCTTCCGGCTCGAGCGAGGCGGCCATCGAGGCCGACCTGCTGCTGCGCCACGCGTTGGGGTGGGATCGCGCCGGGATGTATCTGCGCTGGGAAGCGCCGCTGGAGGACGCCGTCTGGGATCGATACCGGCTGCTGCTCGATGAGCGCGCCGGCGGACGACCGGTGCACTACATCCTCGGCGAGCGGGAGTTCATGGGACTGCGGTTCGCCGTCGACGAACGTGTGCTGATTCCACGGCCTGAGACGGAAATTCTCACCGAGGTGGTGATCAACTTCCTGCAGACGCGCAGAGACGGACCCCGGACCCCGAACCCCGAACCCGGTCAGGTCGTCGTTGACGTGGGGACGGGCAGCGGCTGCATCGCCGTCGCCCTCGCGCATGTTGTCCCCGACGTCAGCATCATTGCGACCGACATCTCGGCGCGCGCGCTGGACGTGGCCGCCGCCAACGCCCGGCGCCACGGGGTCGAAGACCGCGTCGAGTTCCGGCAAGGGGATCTGTTGGCGCCGCTGCCACCGGAACTGGCGGGCAAGGTCGATGTGGTGGTCAGCAACCCCCCGTATGTGTCCCCTCAGCAGGCTCCGCACCTTCCCCGGGAGGTCCGTGAGTATGAACCGCCTGTTGCGGTCTTTGGGCACGGCGACGGGCTGGATGACCATCGGCGCTTGATCACCGCAAGCGCGCGTTGGCTGACGCCGGGAGGACTGCTGGCGCTGGAGGTCGGGATGGGTCAGGCCGCCACGGTCCGGGATTTCCTCGCATCCCAGCCCGGCTATGCCGACATCCGCACGCTTCGTGATCATGCGGGCATCGACCGTGTCCTCGCGGCGGTGCAACGGGATGCAAGGGACGTGTAGCAGTGGCGCGAATACGTAGGCGATGTCCTACTATCAGCTCACCTTCTCGAACCTCGCTTCAATCGACACGAAACCGATTCCGCTCATGCGGGTAGATCCCAGTGAGGCGCACCCTCCGCGACGGGCCGTGGAGGCGCTGCGCCGGGGACAGATCGTCGTTTTCCCTACTGAAACGCTCTATGCACTGAGTTGTCGCATCGACAACGAGGCGGCCGTCCGCCGCGTGTTTACGATCAAGCGGCGCCCGGCAGGCGATGCGCTGCCGATCTTGCTGGCCGCCGCGGCGCAGCTCGACGAGTACGGGGCTGCCGTCGGCGATGATGCCCGTGCCCTGGCATCGCGCTTCTGGCCCGGACCGCTGACGCTGATCGTGCGCCGCAGCGACCGCGTCCCCGCCGTCGTGGCCGGAGGCGGCGATGCCGTTGGCCTGCGGGTGCCCGATCACCCGCTCGCCCGCGCCCTCGTCCAGGCGGCCGGCGTCGCGCTGGTCGGCACGAGCGCCAACACCCACGGATACCCCGCCCCGGTCAGCGCCCAGCAGGTCGTGTTCGATCTCGGAGACCAGGTGGATATGGTGATCGACGGGGGGCGGACGCGCCTGGCGGGGCCATCGACGGTGGTTGATGCAACCTCGAGCCCGATGCGCGTCGTGCGGTCCGGCGCGATTCCGGCGCAGACGGTGCTGGCGTGAGGATCGCCGTCGCCAGCGACCACGCCGGGTACCGGCTGAAAGAAGAATTGAAACTGCTGCTGCGTGAGCTGGGGCACGAGGTCCGTGATTTCGGCACGCATTCGGAAGACCCCGTCGATTATCCCGATCTCGTCGTCCTCGCCGCCGAGGCCGTGAGCCGGAACGAGTGCGACCGCGGTCTTGTGCTCGGCGGGTCGGGGAACGGCGAGGCGATGGCGGCGAACAAGGTCGCCGGCATCCGCTGCGCGCTGTGCCATGATGTCACGACGGCCCGGTTGTCCCGCGCCCACAATGATGCGAATGTCCTGGCCCTGGGGCAGCGGGTGGTCGGCCTGGAAGTGGCGCGTGACCTGCTGCGCGTCTGGCTGCAGACGCCCTTCGATGGGGGGCGGCACCAGCGTCGCATCGAGAAGCTGGCGGCACTCGAAAAACGGGGCGAACAGCGCACGGTGAACAGCGAACACCGATCGTGAGAGGCTACAAGGGGGGTGGACCATGCGAAAGGTCCACGTATTTGATCATCCGCTGATCCTGCACAAGGTCACGATCCTGCGCGACGAGCGCACCGGCCACAAAGAGTTCCGCGAATTGGTGGAAGAGATCGCGATGCTGATGGCCTTCGAGGCCACCCGCTCGCACCCCACGCAGGAAGTCGAGGTCCGCACCCCGCTGGCGACGACCCGCGGGCGCACGATTGCCGGGCAGGAGATCGCCGTGGTCCCGATCCTGCGCGCCGGGCTGCCCATGGAGACCGGGATCACCCGGCTCATTCCCACGGCCCACGTCGGCCACGTCGGGATCTACCGCGATCCCGAGAGTCTGGAACCGGTGACGTACTACTCGAAGCTGCCGGCCGACATCGCCGACCGCGAGGCGATGATCGTCGATCCCATGCTGGCCACCGGGGGGTCGATCGTGGCGTGTGTCGACACCCTCAAGCAGCGCGGCTGCCGGACCATCAAAGTCATGTCGATCATCGCCGCGCCTGAAGGGATCAAGAAGGTCCATGACGCGCATCCGGACGTGGACATCTACGCGGCCGCGGTGGACAGCCACCTCAACGATCACGGCTACATCGTGCCGGGTCTCGGCGATGCCGGCGACCGGCTGTTTGGGACGAAATGAGCCGGCCGAGTTGGGACGAGTACTTCATGCGCATGGCCGCGCTGGCGGCAAGCCGGTCCACCTGTGTGCGCCGGCACGTCGGAGCGCTGATCGTCAAGGACCGCATGGTGCTGTCCACGGGCTACAACGATACACCGCGCGGCCTGCCGAACTGCGGCGACGGGGGCTGCGCCCGCTGCGCATCGGACGTGCCGTCGGGATCTCAGCTCGATACCTGTCTGTGCATCCACGCGGAGCAGAATGCCATTGTCCAGGCGGCCTACCACGGGGTCACGATCGCCGCCGCCACCGTGTACACCACGCACCAGCCCTGCCTGACGTGCGCAAAACTGATCGTAAATGCGGGCATCGTCCGCATCGTGTTTGGCGGTGACTATCCGGATCCCACCGCCCGCAGCATGCTCGAGCAGGCTGGCATCCTGCTCGAGCACGTGTCGGTCGACACCCCGCTCCTCTCGCGCTGAGGGAATCCGTGCGGGCTCTCCTGTTGCTGCTCGTCGGCGTCACGCTGCTTGCCGGCCCCGTGTCGGGGCAGGCGACGATTGCGTTCCCCCAGGGTATCGCCAGCGGGGATGTCACCGAGACTGGGGCGATGATCTGGGCGCGCACATCGCTCCCGGCCTCGGTGCGGGTGGAATACGGGACGTCGCAGGCGTTGGGAACGGTGTGGCCCACTGCTGCCCGCACAACGCCGGACAATGATCTCACCGCTAAGATCGATCTCGCGAACCTGCGTCCGGGGACGAGGTACTTCTACCGCTTGGTCGCCGAGCAGGGTGACCAGCG
>JBIOXT010000116.1:0-2124 GCA_044869795.1 bacterium
CTAGGCGTGCCGCTCGCAGAGCACATCGCCCGCCTCGACCGCAGCCGCGAGGCCTTCCTCAAGGAGATGCGGGACATCTCATCGGATGACTGGCGCCGGCTGCGCCGGCCCCCCGACTTCGAAGAGGTCAACTACGAAGTCACGCCGGAGTGGGCGGTGTTCCACCTCGTGGAGCATGAAGCGGGGCACGCGTTTCAGATCAGCTCGTTGAAGGCTCGCGGCACGCGCATGCTTGCCACCGGCGCGACATCGTAGGCTGCACCCGACCCCTTGCACGCCCCGTGCGCAAATGTTACGATGTTCTGCGTGCCCTTCGATGCCCAATGAGGCTGACACCGCGCTGGAACGGTTGCGTGCGGCCGAGTTCAAGGCGGTCGGCGCGAACCAGACGGCGCGGGCGGTCGGCAGGGGTCAGGCCGAAGTCGTGTTCGTCGCGAAAGATGCCGACCGGCGGGTGATCGAGGACGTCCTGACCGCCGCCCGGGAGCGGGGCCTCGCGGTGATCGAGGTCGAGTCCCGAAAGAGTCTGGGCCGGGCATGCGGGATCGCGGTCGGCACCGCCGCCGCCGCCATACTTTCGTCCCAGTAGTTCCGACTCGGGGCGGCCAGCACGTCGGTTCGCCCTCTGATGCGCCGCAGGGCACCGAGCCTTCGGTGCCGCGTATGGCGCAGCGCAATTACATTACGTGATCCAGTAGCGATAACCCCGGCCCTGCGGCCGTGGAATCGCGCCACTCCCGAGGCCCGGCGAGGCCGGGTCCTGGGTTGTTCTGTGTCGGATGCGGTTGAACACGAGGGGGTAGAGAATGCCAACGATCAGTCAGTTGGTCCGGCACGGCCGGCGTCCGGTGCGGGGAAAGAGCAAGTCCCGCCACCTGGAACAGAACCCGCAGCGGCGGGGGGTCTGCATTCAGGTACGGACGATGACCCCGAAGAAGCCGAACTCGGCGTTGCGGAAGATCGCCCGCGTCCGGTTGACCAATGGCTATGAGGTGACGGCGTACATTCCGGGGATCGGCCACAACCTGCAGGAGCACTCGGTGGTGCTGATCCGCGGCGGCCGCGTCCGCGATCTGCCGGGCATCCGCTACCACATCATCCGCGGGGCGATCGATTCTGCGGGCGTGGCGGACCGACGGCGCGGGCGGTCCAAGTACGGAGCGAAGAAACCAAAGTAACGGGAACGCGGGAACGCGGGAGCGCGGGAACAACCGCGGAGGACCAGGATGCCTAGAAAAGGTTCGGTAGCCAAGCGAGAGATCGGGCCGGACCCGGTCTACAACAACCTGATGGTGCAGCGCCTTATCAACAAGGTGATGGTGCGCGGCAAGAAATCGGTGGCCGAGCACATCGTGTACGGTGCGCTGGACCAGGTGCAGGTGAAGGCCGGCCAGGATCCCGTCAAGGTGCTGGACCGTGCGCTGCACAACATCATGCCCGTCCTTGAAGTGCGGCCCCGCCGCGTCGGCGGCGCGACCTACCAGGTCCCGATCGAAGTGCGGCAGGACCGGAAGATGTCGCTGGGCCTGCGCTGGCTGGTCGACTTCTCAAGGCAGCGCAAGGACAAGCGCACGATGGCGGACAAGCTCGCGGCCGAGCTGCTGGACGCCTCGGGTGGGCAGGGCGGCGCGGTGAAGAAGCGCGAGGACACGCATCGCATGGCCGAGGCGAACAAGGCGTTCGCACACTACAGATGGTGACGGGATCGCGGGAACGCGGGAACGCGGGAACGCGACAGATCGGAGATAGGAGAGTTTCGTGGGAGTAGTAATGGCAGCAGCCGTAGCGCTGGACAAAATTCGGAACATCGGCATCGTCGCACACATCGACGCCGGGAAGACCACGACCACGGAACGCATCCTGTTCTACACGGGACGGGTGCACCGGATCGGCGAGGTCGACGAGGGCTCGGCCACCATGGACTGGATGGTCCAGGAGCGCGAGCGCGGGATCACCATTACCTCGGCGGCCACCACGTGCTCGTGGCGCGACAGCCGCATCAACATCATCGACACGCCCGGCCACGTCGACTTCACGGTCGAGGTCGAGCGGTCGCTGCGTGTGCTCGACGGCGCGGTGGTCGTCCTCAGCGCCGTCGAAGGTGTCCAGCCGCAGTCGGAGACG
>JBIOXT010000117.1:0-6763 GCA_044869795.1 bacterium
CGTCCACAACGACGGCCAGGATCAGGTCGGGCAGATCCTCAAGTCCGGGAAGCTCGTGATCCACGGCAGCGTCGGTCAGACCCTGCTCTACGGGGCCAAGGGCGGCGACATCTTCATCCTCGGCAACGCCGCCGGCCGGCCGCTGATCAACGCGGTCGGCCGCCCGCGTGTGGTGATCAACGGCACCGCGCTGGACTACCTTGCGGAATCATTCATGGCCGGCGACCCCCTCGACGGCGGGGGGTTCTGCATCCTCAACGGGGTCGCGTTTGACGTCGACGGCCGTGTGACCGACCTCGATACACCCTACCCCGGCGGGAACCTGTTCTCGCTGGCCAGCGGCGGGGCGCTCTACGTGCGGGATCCCTCCCGCCGGCTGGACGCCGAGCAGCTCAACGGCGGCCGCTATGCCGACCTGGCGAAAGCCGATTGGGAGATGATCCTTCCCGTGCTGCAGGAAAACGAGCGCCTCTTCGGCATTACCATCGATCGGCTGCTGACCGTCGACGGCCACCGCCGCGATCCGTTGGACGTGTACATCAAGGTCGAACCGATTGAACTCGGCGTCCTGAAGTAGCATGGAGCGGATTTCTCGACGCGATCTGCTCGCACGCGCTGCGCGGGCGGGCGTCGCGAGCGCCGTGGCCGGCTCGCTGCCCGCGTGGCTGGACACCGCCGCACGGGTGGACGCGGCGCCATCTCAGCGATCGTGGTCGTCGCTGGGCCGCCGCCTCACCGGCGCGCTGCTGCGCCCCGGGGACGCCGGGTACGCCAACTATCCATCTCCCTTCAACCTGCGCTACGCGGACATCCGCCCCGCGGGCATCGTCGTCTGCCGGTCCGCCTCCGACGTCATCGAGAGCGTCAACTTCGCGCGCGCCGCCGGCCTACCGATCGCGGCCAGGGCCGGAGGCCACAGCTACGGCGGGTATTCGACCACCCGGGGCCTGCTGGTTGATGTCAGTCCCTTGAAGACTGTTTCAGTGGGCAGCGGAGTCGTATCGGTCGGCGCCGGCATCCGCAACGGCGACGTGGCGGCCGCGCTGCCGGCGCACAGTGTCGCGATTCCCTCCGGTCGGTGTCCCAGCGTCGGGCTGAGCGGCCTGCTGTTGGGGGGCGGGTTCGGCTTCAGTTCAAGGCAGTTCGGCCTCGCGTGTGACAGCCTGCTGGAAACGCAGATCGTCACCGCGGACGGCCGCCTGCTCACGTGCAACGATCGTGAGCACAGCGATCTCTTCTGGGCCTGCCGGGGCGGAGGCGGCGGCAACTTCGGCATCAACGTCGGCTACAAACTACGGACCTTCCCGGTCGGCACGGTCTCGATCTACAAACTCATCTGGGACTGGACTACCGCCGCAGCGGCGTTCCACCAGATGCAGGCGGTTTCGTTCCGCGCCCCGGACGGATTTTCGCTGCGCTTCGGCGCCATCGTCACCCCCGCCGGCAAGTACGTCGTGGCGATCGGGCAGTACTTTGGGCCACGCGCTGAATTGGTTGACCTGCTCCGGCCTGCCCTGGCGACCACACCCCGCACGCAGTTCATCGTGCAGCGGCACTACTGGGCCGCGTACCAGTTCCTGGAACTGAATCAGGCCAAAGTGGCTCTGGCCAACAGATCGGCCTATCTGGATGCCCCGCTGTCCGATCCGGCCGTTGCGACGTGCCTGCGCTGGCTTGACCGCTGGCCCGGAGGGATCGAGGGGAGCGCCTCGATGTTCAGCTGGGGCGGGGCTATCAATCGGGTGGCGCCGGATGCGACGGCGTTCGTGCACCGCACCCAGCACTTCCTCTTCCAAATGGAGACACTGTGGAGCCGTGGGGCTCCTGCCGCACGCGTCCAGGCGAATCTCGAATGGGTGGACGGGGTGTACGGGGCGATGCGGCCGTCGTTCTCGGGACAGGCGTATCAGAATTTCATCGACCCCGCGCTGCGCGACTGGCCGCAGGCCTACTACGGCGGCAACCTGGCCAGACTGCGCACGATCAAGCGGACGTACGATCCGGGCAATCTGTTTCGTTCCGCGCAAAGCATTCCCCCGGCCTGAGGCGAGGGAGGTTCAACTGATGTCACTGCTGACAATGGCTTGGTTCGCAATTCTGGTCGTCAGCAACCTTACCACCATCATCTGGCGTCTGGTGTTTCACCAGAACGCACCGTTGTGGAGTCTCGGAGTACGCATCGGCATTCTGACGGGACTGTTCGTCCTCGCAATGACGGTTTCAGATCTTCGTCCTCTCCGCGGCTACCTGTTGGCCACGATCGGGCTCGCCGTGGGACTCTTCCTGACGGATCTTGTCTATCTCCACGGGGCGGTGCGGGCATGGATCGACGCTGCGCCGTGGCGCAACGCCGTGATCGTCAGTTCAACCGTGAAGCTCATTACGGTCGCTGCGATGGGGATCACGGTCATCGGCATGAACCGACAGAACCTGTATCTCGCGATTGGCAGGCTGGATGCCCTGAGCCGGGTTCCGTTTTCCCAGGGTACGGTACCGTGGACTACGCTTGGCATTATTCTCACCGTCATCTTCGGAGCTTCGGTTGCGATCTTCATGACCGCTGCGCTCCGGCCGGACTTTCAGCAGTTCCAACGGGCCGTAGCACTGCTGCCGCTGATCGTGTTTTTTGCCGCGCTCAATGCCTTCAACGAAGAGTTCATCTTCCGATCGGTTCTGCTCGGGCGCCTCGCCCCGGCCGTTGGTGGCGAACAAGCCCTCTGGATCACCTCGATCAATTTCGGCCTGGGGCATTGGTTCGGGAATCCCCGAGGCCCAATCGGCGTCGTCATGGCAACCGTCGCCGGCTTGTTCTGGGGCAAGAGCATGCTGGAGACCGGCGGCTTCTTCTGGGCCTGGCTGATTCACTTCATCCAGGACGTGGTCATCTTTTCCTTCCTGATCATGAGCACGACCAAATCTTAGGAGCTTCTCAGAGATGAGTCCTTCTGAACGCACTCTCCGATTTCCGGAAGACAACTCCGCAGGGACGTTGCATCTCTGGAACCCGGGCGAAGAACGGTGGCGTGATCTGGGACCTGCGCGCGGCGAAGTGCGGGTTCCCGAGAACGGACGATTAGCATACTACCTTCCCCTACCAGACCATCCCCCGCTCCGATTTCTTAAGAAGCTTCCCCCGGAGACCTTCCAGGAGTTGTGGCTGTCATGGAGCAACGTTCGAGACAGCGATCTCGCCTTGTTTAAGCATTTCACCCGCGTGAGACAGATCTCTCTGGACTACACGCTCGTTCGCGGTCGGGGATTCAGGCATCTTGTTGATTGGAAGTCGCTGGAAGAAGTGGAACTCAATGACACAGAATTCGACGATAACGGCGCCGCTGCCATCAGCGCACTCTCAAACCTACGGGTTCTACGACTGAGGCATACGCGCATTACCGATCGGGGGATCCGCTATCTTGCACATCTCTCGCCACTGAGAACGCTTTGGGTCAGCCACACTCGCGTCTCTGACCCGGGCCTGCGCACCATATCGGCAATGTCTATCGAGGATCTCGATGTTTCGGGGACACGAATTTCTGATCGAGGCCTAGCTCACCTGGGAGCCACGACCTCGCTTCTCCGACTTGAGATGGCGGATACGCACATCACCGATCGAGGAGCGGTATCGTTTCAGGGTTTAAAGAAGTTGGAGTCACTCGGGCTTTCTTGGACCTTTCTGAGTGACAGAGGATTCCGCGCCCTCAGCGAACTCAGCAGCCTCAAGACCTTATCTCTTGACGAGACGTACATCACTGACGACGGACTTGCATCAATCGCCAACCTGCCCCTCCTTGAACGACTAGATCTAACCTGGACTCGGGTGACAGATATTGGGCTGGGCCACCTGCGTGGTTTGACGACGCTGAAGGAGCTAGATCTGATAGGCACACGCGTCAGCGCGCGCGGAATCGCCATGCTGAGGGAAAGGCTCCCCAATTGCGAGATTAGCGGTTCGGTGAGCGCGGAGTGAGATATCAACCCCAACCATTCCATAGTCTTCAGGCGTGATCGAACTGCGGCTGGCGAAGGGGGCCGGCCGCCGAGCGAAGATTGGCGGGCGGCAACCCATATCGCAGGCCGTGAAGAGGGCGGACCAACGCAGCCAGGCAGCGGAAAGAGCGGCAGAGGTAGTAGTCATCGTGTCGTGTTCGGCAGGCGAGAGCGTGAGAGAGCGTGAGGCCTGCAGTCAGTCCGAGCCGCCCGACTCGTAGCGAGGCGTCGCCCCCGAAGAACAGCCGCCGTTTGTGTCCCCGTTCGCTTCTTCCGGTTCCTCCCGTTGGGTACAATGGTGAGTTGGCCCTATGGCACTCACCGGATTGCTCCCCTTCCTGCGGGAGTTGGCCCCATACAACCAGGCGCTCGCGGCGCTGCGCACCGGCCGCCACCCATGGATCATGGGCCCCAGTGCGGCCGAGAAAGCCTATCTGCTGGCCGCCTTGGCTCAGGACCTCGCCCTGCCCGCACAGGGTCCGATCGTCGTCGTCACCACGTCGCGGGAAGGCGCCGACCGCCTACACGACGACCTGCTGGCCTTTCTCCCGGATCTGGAACCCCATCTGCTGACGCTGCCCTACTGGGACACCCTGCCCGCCGACCCCGGCCGGCCTGATCCGGAAGTCGTGGGCGAGCGCCTGATGGCGTTGATGCGCCTGACGGAGGGCCCGCATCCGGTGATCCTCTCGCCGGTCGGCACCCTGCTGAGAAAGGTGGCGGCCCCGGACGTTCTCGTGGCGATGCGCCTTGAGCTGCGCGCGAACCGGACCCACGATCGGGACCAGATCGTCGCGTGGCTCGCCGAGGCCGGCTATGCCAGGGCCGACCTGGTCGAACGGAAGGGCGAGTTTGCGGTGCGCGGCGGGCTGATCGACGTCTTTCCGCCCCAAACCGAGGCCCCGCTGCGGGTGGAATGGTTCGGCGACGAGGTCGACTCGATCCGCGGTTTCGACCCGATCACCCAGCGCAGCACGCAGACGCTTGAAACGGCGGTCTTGCTGCCGGCCGCAGAACTCCCCGGGACCGTTTCACTCGTGGAATACCTGCCGCCGGCATCGCTGCTCGTGCTCGACGAACCCTACGAACTGCACCGGCAGGCCGATGTCGCCTATCAGCATGCCGTGGAGACCCCCCGGCAGCAGGACGGCGAAGCCGCCTTCACGTGGGACGAATTGCTCGCGCACGCGCGGAGCCTCCCACAGCTCGCCCTGTCATCGCTCCATGGACCCGAAGATCCGGCCGGTGAGATCACGCTGCGGTTCGCCGGCGTCGAGGCATTCGGCGGCCAAATGAAGCTCCTGGCCCGCGCGGTCGAAGGCTGGCAAGTGCAGTCGCGCCGCGTGGTCATCGCGACCACGCAGCCGCAGCGGATGACCGAGATCTTCGAAGACCACGGGGTGCGGATTACCCTCGCCGGGAACCTGGAGCCCCCGCCGGAGCCGGGCGAGGCCGTGGCGGTCCCCGCGGCGCTGTCGAGCGGGTTTCAGCTGGAAGCCGCGGCGCTGGTGGTGGTCAGCGACAGCGAGATCGTCGGCTGGCGGCGCCGCAGGCGGCGGTTCCGGTTCCGCGACGGCGCGCGTCTGTACTCGTGGACCGATCTCGAGCCGAAGGATCTGGTCGTCCACATTCACCACGGCATTGGCATCTACCGGGGCATCGTGCGGCTGCTGCTGGGCGGCGCGGAACGGGACTACCTGGAACTGGAGTACGCGCAGGGCGACCGGCTCTACGTGCCGACCGAGCAGATCAACCTGGTCAGCCGGTACATCGGCGTCGAAGGACAGGCCCCCAAGATCCACCGGCTGGGCGGGGCGGAGTGGGACCGCGAGAAGAAGCGCGTGAAGGAAGCCACGCAGCAGCTGGCGCGAGAGCTGCTGGAACTGTACGCGGCGCGCGAGTCGGCGCCCGGCCACGCCTACAGTCCAGACACGCTGTGGCAGCACGAACTGGAGGCGTCGTTCGAGTTCGAGGAAACGCCGGACCAGTGGCTGGCGATCCAGGACGTGAAGCGGGACATGGAGACGGCGAAGCCGATGGACCGGCTCATCGCCGGCGACGTCGGGTACGGCAAGACGGAGGTCGCGCTGCGCGCGGCGTTCAAAGCCGTGATGGACGGGAAGCAGGTCGCGGTGCTGGTACCCACGACGATCCTGGCGCAGCAGCACTACAACGTGTTCCTGAGCCGCCTGGCGCCGTACCCCATCAAAGTCGAAATGCTCAGCCGCTTCCGCTCCGCCGCGGAAGCGCGCCGGATCCGCGAAGAGCTCGCCGCGGGCACGGTGGACGTGATCATCGGCACCCACCGGCTGCTGCAGAAGGACGTCGTGTTCAAGAACCTGGGGCTCGTCATCGTCGATGAAGAACAGCGGTTCGGCGTCGTCCACAAGGAACGGCTGAAGCAGCTGCGGACCACCGTGGACGTGCTGACGCTGACCGCGACGCCGATCCCGCGGACCCTGCACATGGCGCTGGTCGGGCTGCGCGACATGTCGGTCATGGAGACGCCGCCGGAAGCGCGCCTGCCGATCCACACCGAGATCCGCCCGTATGACGACGCCCTGGTCCGCTCGGCCATCCTGCGGGAACTGGACCGCGGCGGGCAGGTCTACGTCGTGCACAACCGCGTCGAGACCATCGAGCGATCGGCGCGCCGCATCCGCAACTTCGTGCCGGAAGCGCAGGTCGGGGTCGCGCACGGGCAGATGCCCGAGGCGAAACTCGAGCAGGTGATGATGGATTTCCTGGGAGGCCGCTTCCAGGTGCTGGTGTGCAC
>JBIOXT010000118.1:0-2510 GCA_044869795.1 bacterium
GTGGTGCGGATCAATGGGCGTCGCCTCGACCAGCACGTCGTCGCCAAACTGCCTCCGCAGGCCTGCGCGAATGCGATCTACATCGCGCGCCGGCGCCCAGCCGTGGATGATGAAGGCGTAGCGCGACTCCGCAAAGTCGGCCACGACCTTCATCTGGGCCAGCCGGTCCGCCAGCGCCGTCCGCATCGCCGCCAGGCGCGGCCGTTCACGCGCGGCGATGGATCGCAGTTCCGCCTCGATCCGATCGAGTTCGGCCGGGACGTCCTGCTTGCGCCGCTCCATCAGTGCGATCGTGTCGGCGTGATGGGGCTGCACAAACCGGGCCGGCAGGCGCAGTTCGCTCACCCCGGCCCTTGTCAGCACCGCGCGCACCGCATCGGCGTCTTGCTGGCGGAATGCGACGACGACCCCGGTTCCCTTCTCATCGATGGGCCGGCTGACGACTTCCACCCGGCCGGCGGTGACCTTGGCGAGTTCCTCGCGCAGCGCGGTGACGGCGGCCCCCGCGGCTTTGGCATTGATGACAAACCCGATCGTCTGCAGGGTCTTACTGCCGGCCAGCGCGGACAGCAACGGGGACAGGACCCGCACCGCGCCTTCGTAGGTCGCGATGAGGTCCCGCTCTTCCTCCAGTTCCAGCCGCGAGCGGGTCAGATCCCGGACGTGCTGCTCGACGGCGCCGATCTCCGCGTCGAGGTCATCCACGGTCAGGCCGGCGTACTGGGCGGGGTCAATGGGGACGGTGTCTGTCGCCGGCGGGAGGAGGGTCAGGATCCCGTCCACGCGCGTCACCCCACGTTCCAACGTTTGGACGGCCCGCGTTTCTTCCTCACTGAGGTGCATCGCGACGACGGGGGCGCGTTCTGCGGTCTCGATCTTGTCGATGTGCACGGCGCCGAGGCGCTGCTGCTCGTCGACCGCCCGGCCGAGCAGCCGCTTGGGACCGACGAGGAGCAGGCGGTTCATTTCGACGATCATGCGAGCCCCGCCAGCACGCGCTTGACGACCGTCTCCACGGCCGCGGTCATCCGCTCGGCGGCCTGCGCGCGGACGCCCTCGGCCTCGGCCCGTGCCTCGACCAGCCGCTGCGCGGTCACGGTCTCGACGTCCCGGGCGATGTCGGTGCGCGCCCCGGCCAGGAGTTCGTCGGCTTCCCGCTGCGCCGCCTGGCGCTCGAGGTCTCCCTTGCGCCCCGATTCGTCCACAAGGCGGCGGGCGTCTTCCCGCGTGTGGGCGACCTGCTGTTCAAGTCGTTGTTCGGTTGTGGCGATCTGTTCGAGGAGATTCTCGTCCGTGGACCCGTGTTCCACCATTATCGCTGCCACCCGCTGCTGCGCTGAGTTGTGCGTTTGAGGGATGCGGAGACCATCGAAAACCCAGGAATCGCGGCGCGATCCGCGCATTCCTGGGTCACGATCATCGGCAAATCAACTGTAGCAGACGTGCGCGAAAGGCGTCAATGATTTCAGGAAACGAGGAAACACGAGGCCGACGCTCACTCGTTTCCTCGCTTCCTCGTTTCCTCGTGTCCTAAAGCTTGAGCAGCAACACCGCCGACCGCGCGAGGTCGATCAGGGGCTGGGGGTAGAGCCCGATCATGATGGTCCCGACGCCGGCGAGGCCCAGCGCCACCTGAAGCGCGGCGGGTTCCTGCAGCGGTGCGGCCGAGGGGGCCGGCAGAATGTACATCGCGCGGATCACGCCCGCGTAGTAGTACAACGAGATGACCGTGTTGATAATGGCGACGACGGCCAGCCAGAGCAGCCCGTTGTCGATGGCCGCCGAGAGCAGGAAGTATTTGCCGAAGAACACCGCCGTCGGCGGGATCCCCGTCAGCGACAGCATGAAGATCGCCATCAGCAGCGCCGGCACCGGCGCCCGGCGCGCGACCCCGGCAAACGCCGGGATGTCGTCGGTGCCCAGCTGCTGGCCGAGCAGCGTGGCGACGAAGAACGCCCCCAGCTGCGTGAAGGTGTAGCCGAAGAGGTAGATCAGCAGCCCCGGCGTGCCGAAGTTTCCGCGGTAGGCGGCCACGCCGATGAGGATGAACCCGGCGTGGCTGATGCTGGAGTAGGCTAGCATCCGCTTCAGGTTCCGCTGCGGCAGCGCCAGCAGATTGCCCAGCGTCATCGACACCGCAGCGAGGATCGCGGCCAGCAGCACCCAGTTCAGCTGCTGCGGGTTGATCACGACGATGAAAACCCGCACCAGGGCGGCAAACCCCGCCGCCTTCGACGCCACCGACAGGTAGGCGGCGACGGGCGTGGGCGCGCCTTCATAGACGTCCGGCGTCCACTGGTGGAAGGGAACCATCGAGACCTTGAAGCCGAACCCCGCCAGCATCATGCCGACCGCCAGCCACAGCGCGGCCCCGGGGACCTGCCCGAGCTTCCCGGCAATGTCATATAGGTTGGTCGATCCGCTCAATCCGTAGAGAATCGAGAAACCAAACAGCATCACGGCCGATGCCGCGGCGCCGTACAGGAAGTACTTGATGCCGGCCTCGTTGC
>JBIOXT010000119.1:0-6615 GCA_044869795.1 bacterium
CAGCAACTCGTTCCGGAACGAGTTGCGTTCGGTCCCTCAGATTAGCGACGAACACTGACAGGAGTTGTCCCGGCATCGGCTGCCGGTGCCGATGAACGTCATGTCCTTCCAGGTGTTGTCCCCCGCCCGTCGAACAAGGCGGCGACCCCCATGAACGTTCCGCGTTTGGTGATCGCCGGCACGCACAGCGGCGTCGGAAAGACGTCGGTGACGCTGGGCCTCATCGGCGCGCTGCGCCGGCGCGGGACTGTCGTTCAGCCGTTCAAGGTTGGACCGGATTTCAACGATTCGTCGCTGCTGTCCGCCGCCGCCGGGCGTCCCTCCCGCAACCTCGACACGTGGATGATCCCCAAGAGTACCGTCCTCGAACTGTTCGCGCGCGGCTCCGAGGGCGCGGACCTGGCGATCGCTGAGGGCGTGATGGGACTGTACGACGGCTACCGGGGCGGAGGAGAGGAAGGCTCCACCGCCGAGGTCGCCAAGCTCCTCCACGCCCCGGTCATCCTCGTCGTCGACGTCTCGGGGTCTGTGCGCAGCGCGGCGGCGACGGCCATGGGGTTCGTGGCGTTCGATCCCGGCGTCGCGATCGCCGGCGTCGTCGCCGACCGCGTGGGCGGCGAGCGGCATCTGGGATGGCTGCGCGACGCGCTGGTCGGGGCAGGGATTCCGTTGCTGGGCGCGCTGCCATGGGAAGACGGGCTCGCGCTCCCCGAACGGCACCTCGGGATCGTGCCGGTCGCGGAGCGGAACTACACGCAGCGCTTCGACGCACTCGCCGGCGCCGTCGCCCGGCATGTCGATCTCGACGCCATCGTGCGGCTGGCCAGGCAAGCCCCGCCGGTCGTGGTGCCGGGACAGTCGGCGTTTCCCGCCATGACGCCGCCTCCGACGGTATCGATCGGCATTGCCCGAGATCCGGCATTCAGTTTCTACTATCAGGACAGCCTGGATCTGTTGAGCTCGCGGGGCGCGACGCTGGTCCCGTTCAGTCCGATGGCGGATGAGCGCCTGCCCGCCGTCGACGGCCTGTACCTGGGCGGCGGCTATCCGGAGCTCTATGCCGCCGACCTGGCGGCGAATGCGGCCATGCGCACCCAGCTGCGCGCGGCACTGGCCGACGGCCTCCCGGTGTATGCGGAATGCGGCGGGATGATGTACCTGGCCCGTGAACTCGTCGACGCGCAGGGTCGCGCACATGCTATGGTCGGAGCCCTTCCCATCGCCGTGGCGGCGCAGACCGTCCTGGCTGCGATCGGCTACGTCACGCTCGAAGCCGCGACCGACTCGCTGCTGCTGCGGGAGGGGGAAGTCGTGCGCGGGCACGAGTTCCATACCTCGACCGTCGTGGCCGAGGAGCCGCTGCGCTTCGCGTTTCGAGTTGCTGAAGGCCGTGGCATCGTCGACGGCCTCGACGGCGTCACCGGACCATCGCTGCTCGCGTCCTATACGCACCTGCACTTTGCCAGCAAGCCGGTGATGGCGGAACGGTTCGTCGACGCCTGCCGGCGGTACAAGAGCGGGACTCGGGGACTAGGGGAGTAGGGACGAGGAGAACCGAGCGATGAAGGTTCGAAATACCATCGCGGCGATCGTCATCATCCTGCTGCTGGGCGCAGCCGCGTATGTTGCCCAGGCGATGACGTTGTTGGGCTGGAACGCCGTGGTGGAGTATCCGTCCCCCTACGCACGCCCGCTGCGGTTTGGGCAGGGCGGCCCGGCGTTGACCGGCCGCGTCGTCCTGGTCGTGATCGATGGGCTGCGCGTCGATACCTCTGACCGCATGCCCGGCCTGAACGCGCTGCGGGCCCGCGGCGCCTCGGCCATCGCGTGGACCGGGGAGCCGTCGCTTTCGCTGCCGGGGTGGACGGCGATCGTCAGCGGGGCACCGCCCGAGGTCAGCGGGGTGACGACCAACTGGTACAAAGGATTGGTCCATGTCGACACGCTGTTTGCCGCCGCGAAGCGGGCGGGTCTCTCCACCGCCGTTGCAGGGAGTACGGGATGGGCGGAGCTCTTTGGAGCCGCCGTCGATGAGCACGTGCTGGTCGGGGATCCCAACGGGGACGTCCCGGCGGAGACGCTCTACCGGGTGAGCGCCGAGGTGGCCGATGGCGCCCTCGACATCCTGGCACGGGGAGAAGCCAAGTTCGTACTCGTCCACCTGCCCAGCGTCGATCTCATCGGGCATCGTTTCGGCGGCGCCAGCCCCGAATACGCCGAGGCGGCCCGCCGCGACGACGGCCACATCGCGGCGATGCTCAACGCGCTGGATCTCTCCAACGAGACGGTCATCGTGACCGCTGATCACGGCCATCTCGATGCGGGCGGCCACGGCGGCTGGGAGCCGATCGTCCGGCGCGTGCCGGTGGTCCTTGCGGGCCGTGCCATCCGTTCCGGATCGCAGCTCTCCGATGTCCGTCAGATCGACATCGCGCCGACGGTGGCGGCGCTGCTGGGCACGTCGATCCCCGCGCACAATCAAGGCCGCCCGCTCGCCGAAGCCCTCGACGCCGACTCGACCGTGTTTGCCGGGCGCTGGATCGACCAGCAGCGGGTGTTCTACCAGACGCAGGCCGATGTGCTGCAGAGCGATGACCCCGCCAAGACGGCAGCCGGCGCGAGCGCGGCGCTCGGCGCCGGCAACGCCGAAACCGTCCAGGCGGTCGCCGACGATCTCGCCAGAGCGTTCTTTACGGCGCGAGAGGCGCGGCTGGATCGCGAGCGGGCGGTGCGTCTTCCCATCGCTGTCGCCGTGGCCGTGCTGCCGCTGATCGGCATCATCTGGCTGCTCCGGCGGCGCCTGCTCGCGTCCGTGCTCGTGGGAACGGCCGTCTTCTTCCTGATCGACTACGTCCTCTTCTACGGCCGGGGCTACACCTTCTCGCTGAGCGTATTCAACAGCGAGCAGCAGATCCTGGCGTTCTTCAACCAGCGCCTGATCGATGCGGCCATCGGGATCGCCGCCGGCGCGATGATCGCCGGGGTGCTGGCCGCGCGGCGCCGTCCGGCCGACGCACTCCTCGGAGCGCTCGGCGTCGGCTACGTCGCCGCGTACGTGGTCGTGCTGCAGGTGGTGTACTTCTCCCTGCGGTGGGACATCCGGTTCCCGTGGTACCTGCCCGACCTCCGGCTGGGGTTCAAGTACTACCTCGACCTGCTGATGCTCGTTCCGGTGGGATTTCTTGCCGCGCTGTACGCCATAGCGGCTCTGGTCGCGCGGGCACTGGCACGGGTTGTCGTTCGTGCACAGCGAGTGCCGAGCGGCTAGGGACTGGTGATCACATCGTTGAGTTGCTTGAGCGCCTGGGAATTGGTGATCACCAAATCCGCGCCCGCCTCGTAGGCGCGGGCGCGCCGATCCTGGTCGGTGTGTCCGCAGAAGCCGATCAGCCGCACGTGCCCGTGCGCCGCGTCCGCCCGCACCGCCCTGACGGCGTCCGTGCCATCGAAGCTCTTGGCCGCCAGGTTGATGATCGTCAGGCGCGGAGCCTCCATGCGCAGCACCTCACGGGCGTGCGCGGGTGAGGCGACGATGGTCCCGGTATGTCCGTGGGTCCACAGCTGGGACTGCACGGCCGACGCGGTCATGAGGTTGTCGTCGAGGATCAGGATGTGCACGCGAGGCAGCGTTAGACGGGATACCCCATGCTCTGCAGCGCCAGGCGCCCATCATCGCTCAAACGCTGCGGCGTCCACGGCGGGCTCCACACGAACTCGACTTTCACCTGGCCCGCGCCGACGGACTGGAGCTTGTTCTCGATCTCGGCGGCAATCGCCGGGCCGATCGGGCAGCCCATCGCCGTGAGCGTCATCCGGATGTCGACGTCCTCGCCGCGCACGTCGAGGTCGTAGATCAGCCCCAGATCCCAGACGTTCACCGGAATTTCCGGATCGAAGATCGTTTGCAGGACGCCGATGATCTGATCGCGTGAGAGGGTGTCTTCGGTTTCCATTGAAGTGCCACTCATACTTCTAGTCTACCGCATGGGAGGCGACGCGGCGTGCGGGTCCGGTGGCGGCTGATCCTGATCGCCCTGTTCATCCTGGTGTTCATCCTGCTGCCGACCCTGGCGCGGTGGTACACGGACTGGCTGTGGTTCGGAGAGGTGGGGTACCGCCGCGTCTTCTGGGTGCCGCTGCTGTCGCGCATCGGCGTGACCATCGTGATGGGCGGGGCGCTCTTTGCGCTGCTGTACGTCAACCTCCGGCTGCTGCTGGGGGGCGGCGCCGACGGCGAGGCCATCGACCTGCGCTCCCCGCGTGGGGGGCGCACGTACCGGCTGCCGCCGCCGACCGCGCTGCCGAGGACGCTGGTCACGCTGCTTGCCCTCGTCGCGTTCGTCGCCGGCATCGCCGCGTCCGGCCGCTGGCCGATGTTTCAGCAGTTTGTCCACGCCAGGCCCTTCGGGGTTGCCGATCCGATTTTCGGTCGCGACATCGGATTCTACATGTTCAAGCTGCCGGTGTACCAGTTCCTCGAGGCATGGCTGTTCGGCTGGCTCGTGCTGGTCCTCCTCGTCTCCGCCGCCGTCTACGCGCTGCGGTACTCCGCGCTGATGTTCCGCGGCGCCTGGGCGCTGCCGGACCGGGTCCGGGTGCACCTCAGTGTCCTGGCCGGCATCGTCCTGCTCGTGCGGGGATGGGGATTCTGGCTGGATGGATTCGCCATCGAGTATTCGCAGCGCGGGGTCATCTACGGCGCGACGTACACCGACGTCCACGCCGTGCTGCCGGCGGTCCGCGTGCTCGCGTTCCTCTTCGTGATCAGCGCCGCGTTGATGTTCGCCAACGTGCGGCGCCGGACGCTGGGACTGGCGCTGGGCACCGCCATCGTCATCGCCGCGGCGTGGATTCTCGGGCTGGAGGTCTACCCACGCGCGATCCAGCAGCTGCGGGTGGCTCCCAACGAACTGACCGTCGAGACGCCCTACATCAGCAACGGCATCAGCGCGACGCTGCATGCGTTCGGGCTGGACCGCATCCGGGAGCGCGGCTTCGACGCCGAACCGCTCACCGCGGCCGTGCTGGCCCGCAATCAGGCCACGGTCGACGACCTGCGGTTGTGGGACTACCGGCCGCTGCTCACCGCGTACCGGCAATTGCAGGTGCTGCGCCCGTACTACGCGTTCATGGACGTGGACATCGATCGGTACCGCATCGGCGGCCGGCAGCGGCAGGTCATGCTGGCCGCCCGCGAGATCGACACCTCCCGGCTCAGTGTGCAGGCCCGGACCTGGGTCAACGAGCACCTCGTGTTCACGCATGGGTACGGGCTCGTGATGAGTCCGGTCAACCGAATTTCCGAGGAAGGCATGCCGGATTTCTACCTCAAGGACATTCCGCCGGTGTCCTCGGTCGATCTTCAGGTGACGCGTCCGCAGATCTATTTTGGCGAAGGCACCGACAACTACGTTGTCGTCAACACGCGGGTGCAGGAACTGGACTTCCCCAAAGGGGACGCCAATGTCTACACCACCTACCAGGGGCGGGGCGGCATCCCGCTGGGATCACTGGCGCGCCTGGCGTTCGCGTACCGGTTCGCGGACAGCCGGCTGCTGCTGAGCACCGACGTCACAGCCGGCAGCCGGATGATGTTCGCCCGCGAGATCACCAGGCGCGTGCGCCGAATCGCTCCCTTTCTGGCCTATGATCGCGATCCGTACATCGCGCTGGTGGATGGGCGTCTGGTGTGGATCATCGACGCCTACGCGGTGTCAGACCGCTACCCGTATTCCACGCCTGCACCGGGTACCAGGGGCGCGGATGCCGACGACCCGCTGGCCGGGGTGAACTATCTCCGGAACTCGGTGAAGGTGGTCGTCGATGCCTACGATGGGACCGTCGACTTCTACCTGGTGGACCCGACCGATCCGGTGGCCGGCAGTTTCGCCGGGATTTTCCCGGAGTTGTTCAAACCGGCGTCGGCGCTCCCCGCGGCGATCCGCGCGCACCTACGCTACCCGGTCGATATGTACGAGGTCCAGGCACGCGTCTACGCGACCTTCCACATGCGCGACCCCCGCGTGTTCTACAACAAGGAAGACCCGTGGGCGATCCCCACCGAGCTGTTCGGCAGCGACACGGTGCTGGTCGAGCCCTACTACGTCACGATGCGTCTGGAAGAAGGGGCGGCCCCGGAGTTCGCGCTGATCTTGCCGTTCGCACCGGCGAACCGTGACAACATGGTCGGGTGGATGGCGGCCCGCAACGACGGCGCGCATTACGGCGAACTCATCGTGTACCGGTTTTCCAAGGACCGGCTGGCGTTTGGCCCGATGCAGGTGGAGGCGCGGATCAACCAGGATCCGATCATCAGTCAGCAGCTGACGCTGTGGAATCAAGAGGGCTCACGGACCATCCGCGGCAACCTGCTGGTCATCCCAATTGAAAGCTCGCTGCTGTACGTGGAGCCGCTGTTCCTGCAGGCCGAACGCAGCCAGCTGCCGGAGCTGCGGCGGGTCATCGTGTCCAGCGGTCCGCGCATCATCATGGCCGAGACGCTGGAAGGCGCCTTGAGCAGGTTGCTCGGTCCGGCGCCTCCGGCAGGGCCGGCGCCTCCGGCAGGGCCGGCGCCTCCGGCAGGGCCGGCGCCCCCCGCAGGGCCGCCCCCGCCCG
>JBIOXT010000120.1:0-8259 GCA_044869795.1 bacterium
GCGGAGTGTCTGGATTGCCGCCACCGTCATGCCCAGGCGGAAGAGACCGATGCCGCTGTTGGCGATGATGAGCTCATGGGGCAGGGTGGCGGACGCGGCGCTGGAGAGCAGCGCAAGCAGGACGGCACAGATCCACGCGGCGGAGCGCATGCGTCCCTCGTCGGGAACGAGTTAGGAACATGATAACAAAACGGGCCGGTCAGTTCGACCGGCCCGTCCCCGCTTGCTCGCTTGCCAGCTTGCCCGTTTGCGCGACTAGTAGTCTTCGTCCATCCCGCCGCCCGGCATGGGCGGGGCCGCCTTCTTCTTCTCGCGCTTCTCGACCACGATCGCCTCAGTGGTGAGCATCAATCCCGCCACCGACGCGGCGTTCTGCAGCGCCAGCCGGGTGACCTTGGTGGGGTCGACGATGCCCGCCTTGATCATGTCGGTGAACTCACCCTTTGCGACGTCGTAGCCGGTGCGGCCGCTTTCTCTCTTCAGCCGCTCCACGATCAGGCTGCCCTCCACACCCGCGTTCCCCGCGAGCTGGCGGGCCGGTTCCTCCAGCGATCGGCGCACCAGGTTGATCCCGATCGCGTCATCGCCCTCCGCCTCGACCTTGGCCAGCGCGCCCAGCGCCCGGATGTAGGCCGTCCCGCCGCCGGGGACCACGCCTTCCTCGACCGCCGCTTTCGTCGCGTTGAGCGCATCCTCGAAGCGGTGCTTCTTTTCCTTCATCTCGGTCTCGGTGGCCGCGCCGACCTTGATCTCGGCGACGCCCCCGGCGAGTTTGGCGAGGCGCTCCTGGAGCTTCTCCTGGTCGTAGTCGCTGGTCGTGTCCTCGATCTCCTTCTTGATCTGGGCGATCCGTCCCTGAATGTCCTTGCGATCGCCCTTCCCGCCGATGATGACGGTGTCGTCCTTGTCGGTTTTCACCTTGTCCGCGCGGCCCAGCATGTCGAGTTCGACGCTTTCGATCTTCACGCCGATGTCGTCGGAGATGACCCGGCCGCCGGTGAGGACGGCCATGTCCTGCAGCATCGCCTTGCGGCGGTCGCCGTACCCCGGCGCCTTCACCGCTACGCTGGCCAGCACGCCGCGTAGTTTGTTGACGACCAGCGTCGCCAGAGCCTCGCCCTCGATGTCCTCGGCGACGACCACGAGGGGCTTGCCGTAGCGGATCACCTTCTCCATCACCGGCACGATGTCGCGCGCCGCGCTGATCTTCTTTTCGGTCAGCAGGATGTACGGGTCTTCCACCGTGACTTCCATCTTGTCGGGGTCGGTGATGAAGTACGGCGAGATGTAACCGCGGTCGAACTGCATGCCCTCGACGACCTCGACGTCGGTCTCGATGCCCTTGCCCTCCTCGATGGTGATCACGCCGTCTTTGCCGACCTTCTCCATCGCGTCGGCGATGATCTCACCGATGTCGGCATCGTTGGCCGCGATGCCGGCGACGTGCGCGATGTCCTGCTTGCCTTCGACGGTAATCGAGATCTTCTTGAGCTCGTCGACCACCGTCTCCACCGCACGGTCGATCCCGCGCTTCAGCAGCATTGGGTTGGCGCCGGCGGCGACGTTCTTGAGGCCGTCCCGCACGATGGCCCAGGCCAGCACCGTCGCGGTGGTGGTGCCGTCGCCCGCGGCGTCGTTGGTCTTGCTGGCCACTTCCTTCACCAGCTGCGCGCCCATGTTCTCGTTGGGATCTTCCAGTTCGACTTCCTTGGCAACCGTGACTCCGTCCTTGGTGATGGTGGGGGAGCCCCACTTCTTCTCAAGGACGACATTGCGGCCCTTCGGTCCGAGCGTCACGCGGACGGCGTTGGCGACTTTTTCCACTCCGCGCTCCAGCGCCCGGCGGGCCTCCTCGTCATAGAGCAATACCTTAGCCGGCATCGATCCGACCCTCCTTGTGGTGTTAGCACTCTCGGGGTGACACTGCTAACTCTCTCTATTCTTTTCGGCGCGCGGGGCGCTGTCAAGCCCCGTCTTCGCGTGATGCTATACTGGGTGCACCTCGAAATGCGACTGCGACCGCGCGTCTTCCGCTGGCAGTGGGTCCTGGCCGTCTTCGCGGTGGTCGTGGGGTTCCTCCTGATCACCCAACTCCGCGCGGGGCGCGCGATCCGGCAGGAAACTGCGCTGCCGACGATGCGCGTGCGCGATCTGGCGATCCTTGTCCAGCAGCAGGGAGATGCCCTCCACGCCCTCCAGAGCGAGGTCGAGCAGCTCCGCAAGACGATCTCCGAATACGAGACCGCCGTGGCGGAGGGGCGCAGCGCGACGGAGACGTTGGAACGGGATGTGGCGTTCTACCGCCTCGTCCTCGCCCTCATCCCCGTACGCGGCCCAGGGGTGGTCGTGAGGCTGCGCGAGCAGGGTCTCCCGGGGGCCATTGTCAACCTCGGGGTTCAGGCGCAGGATCTCAGCGGGTTGATCAATGAGTTGCGGTCCGGGGGCGCCGAAGCCATCGCCGTGAACGGCCATC
The DNA here is from genome assembly GCA_044869795.1 of bacterium. Taxonomy (GTDB): domain Bacteria; phylum Sysuimicrobiota; class Sysuimicrobiia; order Sysuimicrobiales; family Kaftiobacteriaceae; genus DASXUC01. The sequence continues at coordinate 2,474 of JBIOXT010000120.1, forward strand.
GCCTGGTGGGGACGACCGGCGTCGGACAGGACGAGCGCGGGGTCTTCCTCGGATCAGTCCGCCTGCGCGGGCCGTACGAGATTGCCGCGGTCGGCGATCCACGGGCGCTCACCGCCACGCTCAACCTGCGCGGCGGATTCGTTGAGGGCCTGCGGTCGGTCGGCCTGGCCGTGGACATTACCGTCCATCGCCAGCTCGTGCTGCCGGCCTCGAACGTGCCGGCTCGATTCCGCTACGCGGTGCCGGTGCAGCCCTAATCCCAGGTCGCGGGACGCATCGCTCAGCGCACCGCCGTCAGCGTCTCGTAAATCAGTTCCGCCGGGATGACCGCCGCCACCTCCGGCCGCTCGCTGGCGAATCCGATCACCATGCCGACCAGCATGCCGTCGGCGAGATCGACGATGGGTGCGCCGCTGGTGCCGGGCGGGCTGTAGGCAGGGACGGCCACCGCGGACGGATGGTTGTCGAACCGGATTTCCCGATAGACGCGCTGCACGAGCGTCTCGGTGAGGGTGAGCGGACCACCCATCCTGCTGAGCACGTACAGTGCGCGGAACGGGCCATCCGGCAGCGGCTTCCATGCGCGCAGGGTGCGCAGGTTCCCCCGGGCGATCCACAGCGCCATGAGGTCGATGTCCGGCCACCGTGTGAGGTTGCTGGCCGAGACGGCGTCGCCGCTTTCCAACGTGACGCGGTACTGCCCGCCAGGACGATAGCAGTGCGCCGCGGTGTACACCGCGCTGCGGGCGGGGTCGGTGAATCCGATCCAGCCCGTGCAGCGCGCCCGCCCGGTGGGTAAATCTACTTCGATGCGGACCGCGGCCTGCCACAGCTGCTGGCGGATCGATTCACCGGTCGAGGTCCGTGCGGTCGCCGCCGGCGCGATGACGGCGCAGGCACACAGAACCAGCAGCAGGCGCGGGAGATGCCGCACATCCGCGCTATGCCACACCGGGAGAGGCAATTAGACCTTGACACTGTTTTTGGCGCTTTGATATGATGGCGCTCCGTCTGGATGACGGCCACGCAGCACCGGATGCAATCGAAGATCAACGGGCACAGCATCCGGTCCAAGAGCAAGGGCCTCTGACAGGCGGACACCGGCGGTCGCGACGGCCGAGAGATTCCTTGGGATCACTCGGCGGCGGCCGCCCAATTTTTTGCCGGAACCCTTTTCCCTGCACCTGCGTATGACCAAGGAGAACGGGAATGGGGGTGGGATCGTGCGAAAGAACGTCTTGTCTTGCATGCTCGTTGCCATACTCGCTCTGACGCTTGTCGTGCCGGCTGCGGCCGGACCAGGCGGTCAGAAGCCGCCGGCCCCGAAGGGCCGACCCTCCGTGAAGGCGGTCGTCAGCGTCGAAGGAGTCATCACCGCCATCAACGAGGGACAGTCGACGTTCACGATCCGCGTGTTGACGCCGGGGCACCAACGCCAGGTCGGCGCGGACACGATGACCGTGCGCGTCCAGGGCGGGACCGACATCAACATCGCCCGGAGAGGGGACGGCCCGCCGGTGGAACGGTCGGCCTCGATCGGCGACTTCCGGGTCGGCGACCGTGTGCACGTCCAGGCGTTCCGGCTCGACAACGGGCAGTTCATTGCGATCCGGGTCACCGTACAGAACCGGCAGCTGCAGGAGCTCCAGGACGAGACCCGGGCGAAAAGCGCGACCCGGGGCCAGGAAGTCCAGTTCCAGGGGATCGTCGTCGCCAAGGGCGATCGCTCCCTGTCAGTGCGTCTGGACAGCGGGAGGATCCGCACCGTGCTGGTGACGTCCTCAACCGATCTGTCCGGCCGGGCCGCGACGTTCCGCGCCATCAAGGTCGGCGATCTGGTCAGCGTGCGGGGGACCGTGAACGCCGACGGCAGTGTGACGGCGCGGCGGATCACCGTGCTGACCGAGGGCGCGTCCTCGAACCAGACCGCGAACCAGACCAGGGTCACCGGCGTGATCGTGGTGAAGAACTCGACGGCCGCTCGGTTCCTGATCCTCAGCACAGGCCTGGCGGTGAGCGTCTCGGACAGCACAAAGATCTTGTCCGGAGGCCGCTCGCGGTCGTTCGACGACCTGAAGATCGGGATGACGATCACGGTCAGCGGCTCCCCGATGACCATTGCGGGATACACGGTGGGTCTCAATGCTAGGGTGATCAACTTCTAACGGCGAACGGCGAGCAGCGAAAGTCGAAGCAAAAGGCGGCTCCGAGTCGGGGCCGCCTTCCTTCTTTGCCGTCAATCATTGCGGGAACTCTGGGGCCGTGGTATGCTCCGTAGCAGGGGGCCCCCTCCCAGGGGGGAGGGGCAGGAGGAAATCCGATGGCAATCGAGACTCATTCCGCTCAGCGCCCGCACATGCACGGGAGTGCGGAAGTCCGTGCCAAAGCGGCGGCACGGCTGCGCAGCATCGAAGGCCATGTCCGCGGGGTGCAGCGCATGGTCGAAGACGGCGCGTACTGCATCGACATCATCAAACAAATCCTCGCCGTCCAGCGCGCCGTGGACAAGGTGAACGCGCTGCTGCTGGAAGACCACCTGCAGCACTGCGCCACCAACGCGATCCGCGCCGCCGATCCGGCGGAGCGGGAGCGCACCATCGCCGAATTGCTGGAAGTCTTCGAAATGTCTTCGAAGATCTGAGCTAGGCAAGCGAGGAAGCGAGGAAACCACAGGCGCAGATGGCGACTCAGGGCACGCAGAAAGTTCAGATTCCGGTGGGGGGGATGTCCTGCGCGTCCTGCGTCACCAAGGTCGAGCAGGCGCTGCGCGGCGTGGACGGCGTGCTCGACGCGACCGTGAACCTCGCGACCGAGCAGGCAACCGTCGAGAAGACCCCCGCGACCACCGTCGCCGCGCTGCGACGCGCGATCCGCGATGCCGGCTATGAAGCCCCAGAAGTGGACGCCGGCGTCGCCGAGGACTACGAACGGCAGACCCGGCGGCGCACGCTGTCGATTCTGCGGCGAAGACTGATCATCGGGGCGCTGCTCACCACTCCGGTGCTGTGGGGCAGCCTGGCCCACATGGGCCTGCAGCAGATCTGGGTTCCGGACATCCTGATGAATTGGTACGTGCAGCTGGCGCTGGCGACGCCGGTGCAGTTTTGGGCCGGCTGGCAGTTCTACCGCGGGGCGTGGGCGATGGCGCGGCACCGGACCACCGACATGAACACGCTGATCGCCTTGGGGACGAGCGCGGCCTACCTATACAGCCTGGTGGCGACGGTGGTCCCGCAGGTGTTTCGTGCGGGCGGTCTGGCGCCGCAGGTCTACTATGAGACCTCGTCGATCATCATCGTCCTGATCTTGCTCGGACGCTACCTCGAGGCGCGGGCCAAGGGACAGACCTCGGAGGCCATCCGCGCACTGCTTGCCCTGAAGCCTCCGCTCGCCCACGTCGTGCGCGGCGAGCGCGAAGTCGAGGTTCCCGTCGATGAGGTGGTCTTCGGCGATCTCGTGATCGTCCGCCCCGGTGAGCGCGTGCCGGTGGACGGAGTGATCGTCGAGGGGGCTTCCGCGCTGGACGAATCCATGATCACCGGCGAGTCGCTGCCGGTGGAGAAGGGTCCCGGAGCCGGGGTCATCGGGGCGACCCTGAACCGGACCGGGGTGTTTTCCTTTACCGCCACCAAAGTCGGCCGCGAGACGATGCTGTCGCAGATCATCCGTCTCGTTCAGGAGGCCCAGGGCAGCAAAGCCCCGATCCAGCGGCTGGCCGACCGCGTGGCCGCGTACTTCGTTCCAGCGGTGATGGTGCTCGCCGCGCTGACCTTCATCGTCTGGCTGTTGTTCGGGCCGGCTCCGTCGCTGACCTACGCGCTGGTGACCTTTGTCGCCGTGCTCATCATCGCCTGCCCGTGTGCGTTGGGCCTGGCGACGCCGACGGCGATTATGGTCGGGACCGGCCGCGGCGCTGAGCAGGGCGTGTTGATCAAGAGCGGGGAGGCGCTCGAAACCGCCCACCGGATCGACACGGTCATCCTCGACAAGACCGGAACGCTGACGCGGGGCATTCCGGCGGTCACGGATGTGCAGTCCCTCAACGGCTTGGGCGACGGCGAGCTGCTTCGCCTGGCCGCTTCGGCGGAGTGGGGATCGGAGCACCCGCTGGGGGAGGCCATCGTGCGCCGGGCGCGGGAGGACGCCGTGGACTTGGTGCGGCCCGACCGGTTCACCGCGGTGCCGGGACGCGGCATCGACGCACAGATCGAGGGGCGGCGGGTTCTGATCGGCAACGCGCTGTTGCTTGCCGAACAGGGGGTGCGCGTCGACGAGGCGCGCGATGCGGGCCTCGGGCTCGCGCGCGACGGCAAGACCCCGATGTATGTCGCGGTGGACGGCCGGCCCGCCGGGATTGTAGCCGTCGCGGACACGCTGAAACCGGAAGCCGCGAATGTCGTCACCGCGCTGCGGCGCATGAGGCTCGACGTCATCATGCTGACCGGGGACAACCGCGAAACGGCGGCGGCCATCGCCAGGCAGGCTGGTATCGAGCATGTCGTGGCGGAGGTGCTGCCTGAGCGCAAGGTGGACGAGGTGAAGAAACTCCAGGCCGCGGGGCGGCGTGTCGCCATGGTCGGCGACGGCATCAACGACGCCCCGGCGCTGGCGCAGGCCGATCTGGGCATCGCGATCGGGGCGGGGACCGACGTGGCGATCGAGTCGGCCGACATCGTGCTGATCGGCGAAGGGCTGGGTGGGATCCTGACCGCGTTCGGGCTGAGCCGGCAGACGCTGCGCACGATCAAGCAGAACCTGTTCTGGGCGTTCTTCTACAACGTTGCGCTGATCCCGCTGGCCGCCGGGGTCCTGTATCCGTTCTTCCGGATTCTGTTGAATCCGATGCTCGCGGCCCTGGCCATGGCATTCAGTTCTGTCACCGTTGTCACCAACAGTCTGCGGCTGAAATGGAGAGCGTAGTTCCCGAAACGAAACGAGGAGGTATTGCGATGCAACTGACGTTGAGGGTGCCGAGGATCCACTGCGACGGGTGCGTGAGCACGGTCACCCGCGCGGTCCAAGGTCTGCCTGGGATCGAGTCGGTCCAGGCCAGCGAGACGACGAAAGAAGTAAATGTCCACTTCGACCCGGTTCAGATCAGCGAGGGAAAGATCCGGGAGGCGCTGCGGCTGGTGGGTTACCCGGCGGCATGACCGATTCCGGGAAGGGGCGGCTTTTGTGGCTGCTTCCCGTCATCATCTTGCTCGTGGTCGTCGGCTACGCCAGTGTCCGCAAGCGACAGCCGCAGTCAATTACCGTCGCGCTGGCGCGAGGAGAACGTCCGGTGGCGCCGGCCTTCCGCCTGAAGCGGTTGAACGGGGACGGCTCTCTGGCCTTGCTGGACCTACGCGGAAAAGCGGTGGTGTTGAACTTCTGGGCGTCCTGGTGCATCCCGTGCAAGGATGAAGCTCCGTTGCTCGAACGGCTCTGGCAGACCTACCGGGGCCGTGGTTTGGTTGTGGTGGGTGTCGACATCCAGGACCTCGAGCAGCAGGCGCGTGCGTTCATCGCCCAGACCGGCGGCACGTTTCCCAATGTTCGGGACGCGGACGGCACCGTCTACGACGCCTACGGTCTGACCGGAGTCCCGGAGACGTTCTTCGTGGACCGCGAAGGCCGCATCGTGCGCAAGTTCCCGGGAGCGGTCGTGTCGTGGGACGTCTGGAATGCGGCCGCGGAGGAGTTACTGCGGTGACTCGTGAGGGCGCCGACCCGCACGCGGATCAGCGCGAGCGGAAGCAGCGCCATCGGCGCTACGGGATGCGGGTGACGGGCCGGTCGGTGAA
>JBIOXT010000121.1:0-5483 GCA_044869795.1 bacterium
GCTCCCTCGGGGCGGAGCGCGGAGAGCGCGGGGCCGCTGGAGGATCTGCTGGTCGTCGACCTGACCCGGGCGCTGGCGGGGCCGTTCTGTACGCTCATGCTCTCCGATCTCGGCGCGCGCGTGATCAAGGTGGAGACGCCTGACGGTGGCGACGACACCCGCGGGTGGGGGCCGCCGTTTCTCGGCAAGGAAAGCGCGTACTTTCTCAGCGTCAACCGCAACAAAGAGAGCCTGGCCCTCAACCTGAAAGATGCGCGGGGCGTGGCGGTCCTGCGGCGGCTGTTGGCTCGGGCCGACGTGCTGGTGGAGAACTACCGGCCCGGCACCATGGACCGGTTCGGCCTTGGGTACCACGCGCTGCACGCGGAGTTCCCCCGGCTGGTCTACGCGTCCATCTCCGGCTTCGGGCAAGATGGCCCGTTTCGCGAGCGGACGGCATACGATCTGATCCTGCAGGGGATCAGCGGGTTGATGGGGATTACCGGCGAGGAAGGCGGTCCGCCCGTGAAGGTGGGTGTGGCCGTCGCCGACATCTGTGCCGGCATGTACGCCGCCTTCGGGATTCTGGCAGCGCTGCGCGTCCGTGAGCGCACGGGCCGCGGGCAGTTGGTGGATGCCGCACTCATGGACGGCCAGGTCTCCTGGCTGACCTACAATGCGGGGATCTACTTCGCCACCGGCGCCGAGCCCGGCCGGCTGGGGAGCGCGCATCCCACCATCGTGCCCTACCAGGCGTTCCGCACGAAGGACGGATTTATCAACGTGGCGGTCGGCAGCGAAGCCATCTGGCGGCGCTTCTGCGAGATCGTCGATCCGGCGCTGGCCGACGACGCCCGGTATGCGACCAATCGCGACCGGGTCGCGCACCGCAAAGCGCTCACCAGCCACCTGCAACGGATCTTCGAGACCCGGCCCACATCGGCCTGGGTGAACGTCCTCGACGGCGCCGGCGTGCCCAACGGGCCGATCCTCTCCCTCGCCGAAGTCTTCGCGCATCCGCAGGTGCGTCACCGGCAGATGGTTGCGGAGATGGAGCATCCCACAGCCGGACGCATCAGGCAGACCGGCATCCCCGTCAAATTCTCTGACACGCCCGGGCGCCTGCGCACCCCGCCGCCGACGCTGGGACAGCACACTGAAACTATCCTCCGCGAACTGGGGATCTCTGATGCCGACATTACAGAGCTGCGTCGGGAGAAAGTGATCTAGACGAGGTCTTCCCGGTCTCCCCGGTCCTCTTGTCGAATCTGTTGAATCTATTGGATCTATTGAATCTGTTGAATCTACCGACAACGTATGGATGTTTGCAGTTGATCCAATAGATTCAAGAGATTCGATAGATTCAATAGATTAAGCGTGGATTAGGTAAACTAGACGTTAGAGATGATGACTACGACGACATGCCCTAACTGCAAGGCGGAACTTTCCCCGCAGACGTTGAGTGGTTCGCTGTATGTCTGCCCGCGGTGCGGGGCGTACCTGCAGATGCCGGCCCGCGAGCGCATCGCGATGCTGGCCGACCCGCGCACGTTCAAGGAGCTCGACCGCGGCCTGGTCTCGGTCGACCCCTTGCGCTTCACCGATCAGCGCTCGTACCGTGACCGGCTGACGGAGGCACGGCGGCGGACCGGATTGCGTGAGGCCGTCGTGATCGGGGAGGCGCGCCTGGAGGGTAAGCCGGTTACGCTGATCGTCTTCGATTTCGACTTCATGGGCGGGACGATGGGTTCCGTGGTGGGAGAGAAGGTGGCCGACGCATTTGAGCACGCCGCGCGCCGGCGCTGGCCGGTGCTCAGCGTTGTGGCCAGCGGGGGCGCCAGGATGCAGGAAGGGATGCTCTCGCTGATGCAGATGGCCAAGACCGCCGCCGTGCGCGCCGCGCATGATCGTGCCGGGCTGGCTCACATTGTCGTCCTCACCGATCCCACTTTCGGCGGCGTTGCGGCTAGCTTTGCCTCGCTGGGCGACGTCCTCATTGCCGAGCCCGGCGCGGAAATCGGGTTTGTGGGACCGCGGGTGATCGATATGACGCTCAGCGAGCCGCAACCTGCCGATTCCCACCGCGCCGAAGCCCTGTTCCGTGCAGGCATGGTCGATCTCGTCATCGGGAGGCCGGACCTTCGCGCCACGGTCGCCTTTCTGGTAGGCCACCTCAGCCGCTCGAACCTCCGGGGCGGGCGTTCCGTTCCCGTACGCGCCGGCGGCATCCGTCAGGCCCCGGTGCCGTCGGCTCAGCCCTGGCACACCGTGCAGCTGGCGCGTCATGCCGGTCGCCCTACGTCGCTGGACTACATCACGCGGTTGTTCACGGGCTTTGTCGAGCTGCACGGCGATCGGCAGTTCGGAGACGATCCGGCGATCGTGTGCGGGCTCGGCGAGCTACGCGGGCTCACGGTGGTTGTCGTCGCGCAGGAGCGCGGCCGGACTGACGAGGAGCAGCAGCAGCGGCGGCACGGCAGGCCGTTTCCTGAAGGGTACCGCAAAGCCCTGCGCCTCATGCGGCTGGCCGCCAAGTTCGGGCTGCCCGTGGTGACGCTCATCGACACGCCGGGGGCGTATCCCGGCTACCAGGCGGAACAGCGCGGCATCGCACCGGCGCTGGCAAACAACCTCCAGGCCATGGCATCGTTGCCGACGCCGATCGTCAGCGTGGTGATCGGCGAGGGGGGCAGTGGAGGAGCGCTGGCGCTGGGGGTCGCAGACCGCGTCCTCATGCTGCAGCACGCCATCTACTCGGTGATCTCTCCCGAGGGCGCGGCGGCCATCCTCTTCCGGGATGCGGCGAGGACTCAGCAGGTGGCCGAGGCGCTGAAGATTACTGCTGATGATCTCTTACGCCTCGGCGTGATCGACGGGATTGTACCCGAGCCCGAAGGCGGCGCGCATACCGACGCAGATCTGGCCGCGCGACGCCTCGGCGACGCCCTGGAGGCGACGCTGCGCGACCTTGCCGGGAGGAGCGTGCCGACGCTTCTACGCCGCCGCTATCAAAAATACCGGCACGTCGGCAAAGTCGGCGTCTATTGGCGTCAGGTGGTGCGCCGCGAGATGCAGGAACTCCTGGACAACCTCGCGCAACGACTGCTCCGCCACGAGTCCGGGACGGCGGGGCGAGAGGAACCCGGCCAACGGCACCGGAAAGATATTGCAACTCCGGAAGGGAGGTGAGCACGACCGACTGACGCAGCGCCCGCTGGCGTGTTCCCGAATGTCCGCATACCGAGGGGGTGTGCAGAGTGGCTGCACGAGCTCCACAAGGATACCTTCCGCCTGATCGTCCGCCCTACGGGGCGATGATCAGTCTGGGTTTCCAGCACGTCCTCACCATGTTCCCGGCCACAGTTCTCGTCGCCTTGTTAACCGGATTCGATGTGGGAGTGACATTGTTTGCATCGGGTCTCGCCACCGTGATCGCGCTGGTGGGATCCGGTATGCGCATCCCAATGTACTACGGCAGCAGCTTCAGCTATATCGCGGCGGTGCGGGGGGTCACGGTGCCTGCCGGCGCGTCTGCTCCAAACCCTGCCCTGGCGCCCCTGGCGCAGGTCGGTATCGTCGGGACGGCGCTGGTCAACGTCGTCGTCGGATTTATCGTTCGCGCCGTCGGCAAGGCGCGGTTGGACCGGATTCTCCCGCCGGTGGTCACCGGTTCCGTCGCCGTCGTCATCGGCATCGCCCTGGGCAAGGCGGCGCTGGACATGGCGACCGGCACCTGCTGCAATCCTGCGGCGCGCGGCGACTGGTGGACGGTCGCGTTTGTCACGCTCCTATTTACCATCGCGTTTTCGGTGTACCTGCGGGGCCGCGGGCTCATTGGCATGCTGCCCGTCTTGCTCGGGGCGGTGACAGGATATCTGTTCGCCTTGATCTTCGTCCGTGGCATGGTGAGCTTCGAGGCGGTGCGCACCGCCCCGTGGCTGCGGTGGCCGAACTTCCATCTCCCGGCATTTGGTAACCCCTCGGCATGGGCCACGATCTTTGCCATCGCCCCCATCGCCATCGCCACGATTCCCGAATCCACAGCGCACCTCTATCAGATCAGCCTGTACATCGATCGCGTAGCCGGCGAGCTGCGGAGGCCGAAGCTGGAGATCAAGAAGCTGATCGGGCTGAACCTGATCCTTGACGGGATCGGCGACGGCGTCAACGGCCTGCTGGGCGGGTGCGCCGGCACCAACTACGGTGAGAACAACTCCCTGATGGTGATCACGCGCAACTACTCGGTACCGGTGCTGGTGGCGGCCGGCGTCATCGCGATGCTGTTGGGCTTCGTGGGCAAGCTCGCCGCCCTGGTGCAGACCCTGCCGACGGCAGTGACGGGCGGCCTGGCGATCTACCTTTTCGGCGTGATCGGTCTCCAGGGCGTCGCGCTGATGATGGCCGAGGGTGTGGACTTCTTCGATCCCCGGCAGCTGGCCATCGGGTCGGCGATTCTGATTGTCGGCATCGGCGGGTCGGCGTTTCCCGGCGGGTTCATTCCGATCTGGGGAGCGCAGTTGCCGTCGATCGCCACCGCGGCCGTGGTCGGTATCCTGATCAATCTGGTCTTCCTGGTCTTCCCACCGGAACGGTACACGCCGGCGATGGCCCGGGTGTCGGGAGGGAAACAGTAGCGCGGGATTAGGATAGGAAGGCGTGTCAGACAGAGGGCCGAGCGCGTCCGCCCGGCCTTCTGCTCACTCTACAGATTCGGCAGTCCCTATCGGACAAGAGTGGATGGTTGGATGGTGCCTCTCTGCACCCGTTCAACGATCCCGCGCTCGCTGATCAGGTACAACGTATTCACCCCGGAGGCCACGCGGTATTGGGCGGCGGCCTCCGGCGTGCCGATGAGCAGCGGGACCTTCAGCGGTCCGGTCGCGATGAATGTACGCAGCGCAACGCGATCGGCTTGCATCAGGACCACGAGACCGGCCAGCCGGCCCCCGGAATTCCGCACTCGCCCATCTAGCTCGCGAATCGCCTGTCGGGCTTGTTCGTTCAGCCTCCAGACGAAGAGGACAGCGGTCTTGTGCCCGCGCCCGGTCTCGAGCCGGTGAATGACCCCCAGGCGATCCTTCAACGCCATTGTCGGCGCTTTCACTCCGAGCGCGAGGGGAGGCCTCGTCGGCACCGGTCGCGGAGGAACCGGCACGGCCGCCGGCTTTGGCTGTGGCCTTTGTGACGGCTGCGGTACTTGTGGCGCCTGCGCTGCCTGCGGTTCAGTTGATTTTGGCTCCGCGGCACGAGATGCCCGCGATGCTGACGGCGATTCAACCTCGCCGGTGAGCAATGAGGCGACAAGCGACACCGGCCCTTCCGTGACCTCAACGGTCCGATAGACCGGCGGGTAGCCCTGACGGCTGATCAGGACGCGGTAGGTTCCCGGTTTCAGGTCGACGGTGAGTGGCGTTGTGCCGACATCCCGGTCGTCCACCTGCACCTGTGCGCCCGGCGGGGTGGAGCGGACGAGCAGGAACGAGGAACTTTCCTCCGGTTGCACC
>JBIOXT010000122.1:0-4934 GCA_044869795.1 bacterium
CCGCCGCCCCCGCGCCGCCGGATGATCCGCCGGGTGTGCGATCGAGATTCCACGGATTGCGGCTGACCCCGGTCACCGGCGAATCGGTCATGCCTTTGAAGCCGAACTCGGGGGTCGTCGTCTTGCCGAGCATGATCGCACCCGACTTGTGCAGGCGTTCGACGACCGGGGCGTCTTCGGCAGGGACAAAATGCTCGTAGATCTTCGACCCGCGCATCGTCCGCACGCCTTTGGTGAAGACCAGATCCTTGATCGAGACCGGCACGCCGTGCAGCGGTCCCAGCGGGCCGCCGCGCATAACGGCGGTCTCGGCTGCTCGCGCCTCAGCGCGCGCCCGGTCTTCGGTCAGCGTGCAGTAGGCGTTGAGCGCTGGATTCACCGCATGGATGCGTTTGTAAGCGGCGTCGACGACCTCGACGGGCGACAGTATCTTGCGCCGGATCTTGTCCGCCAGCTCGGTGGCGGGCATGTACCAGATCTCGGTTGCGGACACGGCGTCGCCGGGCTACGCCTTCAGATATCGATCGAACCACGCCATCACCCGCGTCCAGGCCTGCTGCGCCGCGGCCTGCGCGTACTGGCCGCCGGTGTCATTGAAGAACGCGTGGGCGGCGCCGGGATAGATGACGATGTCGCTCGTCACGCTGGCCCGCTGGAGTGCTTCGCGCATCGCCGGGATCCCTTCGTTGATGCGGGTGTCGAGCTCGCCGTAGACGGCCAGCACCGCCGCCTTGATCTTGGCGACATCGGCGATCGGCGGGTTCGCACCGTAGAATGGCGCGGCCGCCCTGAGTTCGGGGTTGGCCGTGGCCAGAAGCCAGACCATCCCGCCGCCGAAACAGAAGCCCATCGCGCCCACGCGGTCGCGGCGCACGCTCGACAGCCGCTGGAGATGGCCGACGGCGGCGTTCATCGTCTCAACGTGTCGCTCGGGCGGCGTTTGCGCCAATAAGGCCGAAACCTGCGCGGGGTCGGAAAATCGCTCCGTGCCGCCTTCGCGCGAGGCCAGATCAACGGCCATGCCGACAAAACCGGCCTTGGCAAACCGCCTGGTGATGTCTTTGAAGTGCTCGAGCAGTCCGCGATTCTCATGGATGACTAGCACCGCGGGGTGCGCTCCGGCGGCCCGGGGCTGCGACAGGTAGGCGATGCCCTGCACCGATCCCATGGGAAACGTGATCATCCCGGCCGTGAGCGACGGGTCGTCCGGCGGCACGGTCACGCCGGGCGCAGCCGCGGCGATGATCGCCGGTGACGCCGCGGCCGTGTCCAGCTCCGACTGCGTCGCCGCGAGCCCGAGCGAAGAAAGCAGTGGGATCGCCAGCGCCGCGCCCCCCGCCATGATCGTGATGCGCCGGAGAAACTCCCGGCGGTTTAGTCGTCCGGCCTGATACTCCTCAGCCCATTCCTCGACGACGTACTTCTCCATATCCGTCATCTCAAGACCTCCTTGGACAGTCGATCCGTCTCCGATTGCGTTTTACTGATGGGCGCGTTCATGCCGAAGTGCGCGCGTCGGCAATGTCCGCAGGAAGCGCGCCGTGGTATCACTAAGGAGATACGGCAAATGGAGGTGTGCATGTTCAGGGCCATCTGTGTCGCGTTGGTGATGGGCATGATCCTGACACCTGTGGTCTTCGGCGCGCCCGGTGGTCCGGCGCCGGTCTTCACCCTCGACCTCTTTACCGGCAAGACCCTCACGCTGGGTCAACTGAAAGGAACGGCGGTAGTCTTACTTTTCTGGACACAGTGGTGACCCACCTGCAACGCCGACGCCCCCGTGTGGGAGCGTGTGTACCGAGAGTGGAGAGGCAGGGGTGTGGAGTTCGTGGGCATCGGGCTGCTCGATGGACGCGACAAGAGCAAGACGTTTGTCGACCGCCACAAGCTGACGTTTCCGAACGGATGGGATGGTGATGGGAGGATTGCCAAGGCCTACGGGTTTTCCCATCAGCCCTACTGGGCCGGGGTCGGCAAAGACGGCCGGTTGGTGTTCGCGAAGCACGGTCCGCTTGATGAGACCGAGATGACCGCGACGATCAGATCGCTGTTGCGCCCCTAGCTGGATGACCGCAATTCTTGGCATCGTCGGGCTGGTCATTGTGCTCTCGGCGTTGCTGTCGCGCGCCATGGAGCGAGGACCGTTCTCCAGCGCTATCTTCTTTGTGGCGATCGGACTCGCGCTCGGTCAGACCGGTCTCATGCGGCTCCCCGTGGATTCGGAGCAAGTGGTCTTGATCGGCATCCTCACGCTGACGCTCACGCTGTTTACCGACGCCCTCAAGATGCAAACAGAGCAGCTCAAGCAGGACTGGCCGGCGTCGATCGCGGTGTTGGGGCCGGGCACCATCCTCACCGCCCTGAGCATCGCGGCCGCCGCGCGCTGGCTCCTTGGATTTGAGGGTATCCCCGCGCTGCTGCTTGGCGCGGTGCTGGCGTCGACTGACCCGGTGCTGCTACGTGACGTGTTACGCGATCGGCGCACGCCGCAGGCGGTGAGACAGATCCTCTCGGTCGAATCGGGGATGAACGATGCCGTCGCGCTGCCGGCGATTCTGATCCTCATCGCCGTCGCGGGCGGCCGCCTGCACTCCGCGACCAGCTGGGTCGGGTTCGCGCTTCCGGTGTTCGTGCTGAGCCCGCTGGTTGGCGTCGTCATCGCCTGGGTGGGGATGCACGGCCTGACCTGGGTCGATCGCCGCATCGGCGTGCGCCGCGATTACCAATCGTTGTATTCGCTTGGCGTAGCCTTTGTCGCCTATGCGACCGCCGACTTGTTGGGGGCCAGCGGGTTGCTTGCGGCGTTCGTGTCGGGACTGACGATTGCGATCAGCGATCTGGATCTGTGCGAGTGTTTTCTCGAGTATGGTGAGACCACCGCCGAGCTCCTGATGCTGCTAACCTTTGTGATCTTTGGATCGTCGTTGGTCCAACCGGCGCTGGTCGCGGTCGACTGGCGCACCGTAGCCTTTACGGCCATCGTCCTGTTTATCTGCCGGCCGGTGGTCCTGATGCTCGTGCTCAGCCGCTTTCACATTCCGATTCAGGACAAGCTGTTTGCCGCGTGGCACGGCCCCCGTGGACTCAACTCGATCCTGCTGGCCCTGCTGGTCCTGGTGTCCGGCGCCGCGGGCGGCGAGCAGGTGTTTGCCGTGACCGGCATCGTCGTGCTGGCGTCGGTGGTGCTGCACGGTATGGCGGGGACGCCGCTGGTGGCGTGGGCGTCGCGGGCTCCCGACGTCGAGCTGGTGCCCGGGCGATCGGTGGAGGAAATCCCACGGATCACGGTGCGCGATCTGGCCGCCATGTTGGAGCGTGAGGAACCGGTCCTGGTCGTCGATGTCCGCAAGCCGGGCGACCTCGACCGCGATCCGCGCCGGATTCCCACGGCCGTGCACTTTGCCCCAGACGAGGCCGCGGACCGTATCGCCGAAGTGGCGCCCGGGGGGCTGATCGTGTTGTACTGCGCCTGAACACACGAAGCCACCAGCGCCCGTGTGGCGCTGGAGCTCCGACGGCGAGGATTTCGGAACGTGCGCGCGTTAGAGGGCGGTTGGCAGGCGTGGCTCGACCTGGGGGCCGCCGTCCACGTTCAACAGAGAGTAACGGCAGACGCCGGTGCGTCCGGCCTGACCGACGGCACGTGATGTCGTAAGATCGTTCCTAGTCACAGTACCAGCCCACATTTGGGACGGTGTTCACCGGGTAGCACTCCGGCGGGGGAGGAGGTGCATCGTACGGCAAAGGGTCGGGAGGGCGGGGGGCATACGCGCTCGTGTACCGCGCGCAATCCAAGGGATGCGCGGCGCCCGCGCACCATGGACTGCCCAGCAGTGTCACCCAGTCGAGGAGCATATAGTATAGAGGCACAGCGGCAACTGCCATCACGGTGACGACGCTCACAACGACGAGCAGCTCCAGAACCGTGAAGTGCAATCCGTTGTCCATCACCGACAGCGTTTCCCCTGAGCGGAGGTCGACGCGCCACCAGCCGACACGCTCGGCGCCTCCAACAGAGATAGCTTGCGCCGGCGCCACAAGCGCCACCTGGTCGGCAAGGCTTTCGATCATCCGTGCCTTCGCGCCGGCGGACGCCGGCAACCGGTCAACGTGATCTCTCGTGGTGACCGTGGTCAGAGGTACTCCGGCCGCACGCGCGCGATCGAGAACAGAAACGGCGCTGACTGTCGGGGTCAGACCTGCGGCAGCTCCGAGGACCTCTCCAACCAAGACATCCTCGAGCACACCGTCGAGCAGGCCTCGCAGGGCGCTGGCCCAGACGACACGCCGACCGGGGATACTGGCCTCGGCGACGGCGCGCAGGTCATTGCGACGGAGATCGAGCGAGACGGCTCCAGTTCCGCTTCCTCGCGGACCCTCCGACGGCCCCGCGGAGGCGATGACGAGGCGTGGGGTCGCCTCGTAGAACATGAGCCCCTCGGGCCAGACGTACGTCAATCCTCTTCGGGACCAGAGATCGAAGATCGCCGCAAATGCCATCAGCATCTCGGGTACCTTCGGCGCGACGGCGGCGGCCAACGCGCGCCTCTCTGACACGCTCGGGTTCCGACCCGACTGACGCGACTTTGCGCTCGCCTCAACAATCGCTCGGATGCGTTCAAGCGATCCTGCCGCCCGGATCAGTGGTATCGCCGGATGAAGCTTCCCAGACCGGAAGGACAACGCAAAGATCGTCGCAACTCCCGCCGGGATGGTCTGTCCGTCGGGGAGGGGGAGGAGTGGCGCGGTGGCCTCTTGCGCGGTTGCTCTGGCGGCGGGGCCAATGCGATCGAAGATCTCTCGGCGCGCCGTTTCGATCTTGCCTGACGGAGGGGTGAAATCGATCACAATCCACTCAGCCGTCAAACCGCCCGCGGGCGGCGGCGATGCGCCGGGTCGCAAAGGGAGGCGGCGTCCCAGGTCCACGACTCCGC
>JBIOXT010000123.1:0-7875 GCA_044869795.1 bacterium
GGTTGCCGGCGGCGTGATCGCGCTCGGGACGCTGATGTACGTGGTCGGGTTTCATGCCGGCGCACAGGCCGCGGTCCTTCCGAGCGGTCCAGTCACGGTCGTGCCGGTGCAGGCCCCCCCACCGCTGCGGGAGTTCATCCCGATTCCGATGCCGGGACAAGGGCCTGATGACCAGCAGGGCCGCGGGCAGAACGACCAGGGCCAGTGCCAGCCGATCATCCTCTTCTACTATCAGGGGCGTCTCTATCAGCTGCAGCCCCAACCGGGACCGGGCCCGCAGGGACAACGTGGACGGCCGGGCAGCCCCCCGGAGTACTTCCCGCTCACCCCGTATCAGGGACCGGCGATTCCGGGGCTTCCCGGACTGCCGTTCGGACCGCAGGGGCCGGGAGGTCCGACGCCGATCCCGGGCTATCCGCCGAACTTCCAGCCGCAGAACCCGCGATTCTAGTCGTCATTGCGAGCGAAGCGAAGCAATCTCGCGATTGCTTCGTCGCTACGCTCCTCGCAATGACTGCTGGATCCTAGATACCCGTCACGCGCATCGCGACGCTCTTGACGCGGGTGTAGAACTGAAGCCCCTCGATACCGTGCTCTTTGAATGGCGACCCGGAGTCCTTGAACCCGCCGAACGGAGTGTGCACGTCCCACCCCACAGTGGGGAGGTTCACGGCCACGCACCCCGTGTCCACTCCGCGGGCGAACGCGTGCGCCGCCTCCAGGCTGCGGGTGACGACCGAGGAGGAAAGCCCGTAGCGAGTGTTGTTCACCAGCGCGATCGCCTCGTCCACATCGGCCGCGCGCATCACGGCGACCACCGGACCGAAGATCTCCTCCTGGGCGACCGTCATCGCCGGCGCGACATTGGCGAGGATCGTCGGCGCGACGAAGTATCCATGCTCGTAGCGCCGCCCGCCGAGGCGTTCACCACCGAACAGCACCTCGGCGCCTTCCCGCTTACCGGTCTCCACCGCGTCTAGGACCGTCTGCAGCTGGCTGTTGTCCACGACCGGCCCCATCGTCGTCGCGTCTTCCAGTCCCGGGCCAACGTTGATGCGTTCGGTCGCCTTGAGGAAGGCGGCGACGAAGGCGCCTTCGATCGGGGCTTCGACGATCACGCGGCTGGTTGCGGTGCAGCGCTGGCCGGATTGACCGAATCCCGCCGATGCGGCGAGCTCGGCAGCCAGGGCCGGGTTGGCGTCCTTGAGGACCACCATCGCATTCTTCCCGCCCATCTCGGTCTGCACACGGATGTTGCGGCCGGCGACTTTCGCCTGCAGGTCCAGCCCGACCGCTGTCGAGCCGGTGAACGTGATCGCCCGCACGGCAGGGTGGTCCAGCAGCGCGCCGCCGACCGTGCGCGCCGGTCCGACGACCATGTTCACGACGCCGCGAGGCATCCCGGCGTCATGGAGCGCGCGGAGCAGATGCCAGGCCGACAGCGGGGTCAGCGAGGCCGGCTTCAGCACCACCGTGTTGCCCGCGATGAGCGCCGGGGCGAGCTTGCGCGCCGGCGTCAGGATGGGATCGTTCCACGGCGCGATGGCCACGACGACGCCGAGGGGTTCGCGTACGGTGAACGTCAACACGCCTTCGCGTTCGTCGGGCAGGTAATCGCCGATCGGCAGCCGCCCGAAGGCCCCGTAGTAGTCGAAGAAGTAGGAGGCCCGGGTGACTTCACCGCGGGCCTCGCGCACGGTCTTGCCCATCTCGCGGGTCAGATCGCGGGCGATATCATCTAGTCGCTCGCGGATCAGCTCTGCGGCCCGGCGCAGAATCGCGCCGCGGGCCACCGGCGTCAGGCTCTTCCAGGCGGAAAAGGCCGCGGCCGCGGCGTCGATAGCCCGGTGCACTTCCGCTGCGCTCATCGACGGGAATTCCGCCACGACTTCCGTCGTGTCCGCGGGGTTGATGTCGGTGAGCGTCTCCCCGCTCCGCGAATCGACCCATTCCCCGGCCACCAGGACCTTGTAGCGCTCAACCATGGTTGCACTCCTCCGCAGCAGTAGGCAGCAAAGAAACAATAGCATGACCGCGGTGAATCTACTCAATCGCCCAATCTTCCCAATCCTCACGCTCTCTGATCCAACTCTGTTCGCTGGTCGAGTAGATTGTGTAGATCGGGCAGATTGAGTAGATTGAGTGCATGGAGATTCCTGAGGACGTTCGGCGTTTCTTGGAGAAGCCCAACGCCGCAGTCCTGGCGACGGTGAGCCTGCGGGGCCGGCCCCAGGCCACGCCGGTGTGGTTCGCCCTCGAGGGCAACCAGATCCTCATCAACACGTCCGCCGGCCGCGTCAAACTCCGGAATATCGAAGCGAATCCAAATGTCGCGCTGACGATCGTGGATCCCCAGAATATCTATACGTACGTGCAGATCCGCGGCAAGGTCGTGAAGTTCGACCGCGAACACGGCGCGCGCGACATCGACCGGCTGTCGATGCGCTACCACGGACGGCCGTATGTCTATCCGCCGACGGACGGTCCTGACAAGCGGGTCAGCCTGTGGATCCGCCCGCGCAGCGTCAGCGGGCTCAGACGGCGCTAGGAGGCAGCGGATGCCCCAGACCTACGGGATGATCCTCGACGGCCGGCAGGTCGGCGCCCTCGAAGGCGGGACGTTCCAGGTGCTCAACCCCGCCAACACCGACGAGGTCGTGGGCCTGCTGCCCAAAGGCGGCCGCGAAGATGTGCGCCGGGCCGTCGGCTCCGCGTTCACCGCATTCACCACCACCTGGTGGCCGCGCATCTACGAATCGCGCCGGCGGGGACGGGTCCTGCAGCGGTACGCCGCGCTGGTCGACGCGCGCAAAGAGGAACTCGCGCAACTGCTGACCCGCGAGCAGGGCAAGGTCCTCAAGGAGTCGCTCAGCGAGATCGAGAGTCTGGTCAACACTTTCGATTACTATTCCGGGTACGGCGGAAAGATTCTGGGATCGGCGACGTACACCCGCGACGGTGACAGCATCATCAAAGTTGAAACGCGCAAGGAGCCGATCGGGGTCTGCGCGGCGATCCTGCCGTTCAACTTCCCGGTGTCACTCTACGCGTGGAAAGTAGCACCGGCCCTGATGGCCGGGAACGCGGTCGTCATCAAGCCGGCCAGCACGGCCGCGCTCACCGACGTCGTCCTGACGCAGATGCTGCATGAGGCCGGCGTCCCCGCCGGCATCGCAAACCTGGTCACAGGCCCCGCGGCCACCGTCGGCGAGGAACTCATCCGCCACCCCGCGGTCAAGAAGATCGCGCTGACCGGATCGACGGAGACCGGCAAGCACATCTATGCTGCCGCGGCCGAGGGGTTGAAGCACGTCACCCTGGAATTGGGCGGCGCCGATCCCACCGTGGTCTGCGACGATGCCGACCTGGAGCGCGCCGCGGAAACGATCGTGCGCAGCGGCCGCTTCCGCAACGCGGGGCAGTCCTGTACGTCGGTGAAGCGCGTCTACGTCTTCGCGAACGTCTTCGACGAGTTCTCGCGCCTGGTCGGCGACACCGCGCGCAGGCTCCGGCTCGGCAACGGGCTGGACGCGGGCACCGACATGGGACCCGTGAACAACGCGCAGGTCCGCGAGGACGTGGAACGCCTGCTGGCCGACGCCCTCGGCCGCGGAGCGGTGCTGGTCGCCGGGGGCGGGCGTCCGGACGGCCCAGGCTATGCGAAGGGCTACTTCCTGCAGCCCAGCGTGCTGGTGGATGTCCCCCCCGATGCCGAGATCTGGCAGGAAGAATGTTTCGGCCCCGTGCTGCCGCTGATGAAGGTACGCGACCTGGACGAGGGGATCGCGAAAGCCAACAGTTCGCCGTACGGCCTGGGCTCCGCGATCTGGTCCAGCAATGACCGGCGCATCGAACGGTTCGTCGACCGCATCGAGGCCGGCATGGTGTGGGTGAACTACAAGCCGCTGAGTGTGCCGGAGGCGCCGTTCGGCGGCGTCAAAGACAGCGGCATCGGCCGGGAGCTGGGGGCGGAAGGACTGGCCGAGTACCTGGAAACCAAGTCCATCCGACGCTACGTCGGCCAGGCCGCGGACCGATGACCACCATCTTTCGCGGCTGGCCGTCGCTGCTGGAAGTGGCCCTCCGCAGCGGCGTGGTCTACGTCGCCATCCTGCTGGGGATGCGGTTTGCCGGCAAGCGCGAGCTCGGCCAGATGAACGTGCTCGACCTCGTCGTCATCCTCCTGATCGCGAACGCCGTGCAGAACGCGATGGTCGGATCGGACAACACCGTCGCCGGAGGCATCGTCGCCGCGTTTGTGATCCTCGCGCTGAACAAGGTGGCCTCGGCCGTCGCCGCCCGCAGCGCGCGGTGGCGGACGTTGCTGGAGGGGAAGCCGACGCAGCTGGTCGCCGACGGGAGACTGCTGCCCGACAACCTGCGCAGGGAAGGCGTGACCGCCGACGAGATCGAGATGGCGCTACGTGAGCGCGGGTTTGCCTCGATGGCCGAGATCAAGCAGGCATTCCTGGAAACCGATGGAACCATCAGCTTCATCGATCACGCCTCGCGGATCGCGCGCACCCGGAAGCATATCCGGCAATTCCGACACTAGGCGCGGTTCGCAGGAGACACCATGGGAGTCACCACGAAAGCGATCGACGCGCGGCGCTCGGACGCCGCGGCCGCGCGCACGATAGCCATCCTGGATCAACTCTTCGGCCGGGATCGGGCGTTCGCTGTGCGGCTGTGGAACGGCACGGTCCTCGACCCGGCCGGTGGCTCGCCTCAGTTCACGCTGGTGCTGAACCACCCGGGCGCCCTCCGCCGGATGCTGCTGCCCCCAAGTGACCTTGCGCTGGGCGAAGCGTACGTGCGCGGCGATTTCGATGTCGAAGGCAGCCTCGAGGCCGCGACCACCGCGGGCGTCGCGATGGTCTCCCGGCCGCGCACCTGGCGAGAGATCGCCGGCCTGGCGATGCAGATTCTCTCATTGCCGAATATCAGAGCGTCGGGCGAGGTCCCGTCGAGGGCGCGGCCGTCCGGACTCCTGCACAGCCCGGCGCGCGACCGCGCCGCGGTCCGCCATCACTACGATGTGGGCAACGACTTCTACGCGCTGTGGCTGGACCGGCGGATGGTGTATTCGTGCGCCTACTTCCCCACCGGCACCGAAGATATCGACACCGCCCAGACCGCCAAACTGGAGCACACCTGCCGGAAGCTGCGCCTGCTCCCCGGCGAGCGCCTGCTGGATATCGGGTGCGGCTGGGGCGGCCTGGTCATGTATGCCGCGCAGCACTACGGTGTCAAGGCCGTGGGGATCACCTTGAGCGAACCGCAGGCGGCACTGGCGCGAGAACGGATCGCCGCGGCCGGCCTGTCGGATTCCTGCCGAATCGAGGTGGTCGATTACCGCGAGTTCCAGGACGAACCCTTCGACAAGATCGTCAGCGTCGGGATGTTCGAGCACGTGGGGCGGGAGAAGCTGCCGGAGTACTCCTCGCGCGCGTACGCGCTGCTGCGCCCCGGCGGGCTCTTCCTCAACCATGGGATCGTCGGCTATGCGGTGCAGACGGCGTGGCGGCGGCTCGGTGGGCAGAGCTTCATCGACGCGCACATCTTCCCGGATGGGGAGCTGCTGCCTCTCGCCTATACGCTCGACGTGGCGGAACGGACCGGCTTCGAAGTCCGCGACGTGGAGAGTCTGCGCCCGCACTACGCCCGGACGCTTCAGCTCTGGCTGCAGCGGTTGGAATCGCGCCAGGACGAAGCCGTACGCCTGGTCGGGGACGCCAAATACCGGACCTGGCGGCTCTACCTCGCCGGATCGATCAACGGCTTCGTGACGGGGCGGATCAGCGTGTTCCAGTCGCTGCTCGCCAAAGCCGACGCGGGCCGGGTCGCACTCCCCTGGTCCCGCGCCGATCTGTACCGGGCCTAGAGCTTCCCTAACTGCTCGGCCACGACGATGATCCGGTCGGCATCGTCGAATTCGATCGGGTCGGATTTACGCGGATTCAGCACCACGCCGTGGCGCACCCGATCATCGGACTCCCGGACGCGGCGATAGCCGATGGCTACCTCCCCGCGCTGCGCCGCCGCCTCGATCAGCGTGAAGACGTTCACCGCGGGCCCGGGCATGATGTAGGACGAGACGGGTTTAAGGTACACTTCGGATCCTTGCGGGTCAAACAGGTCGGTGAAGACCGCCGCCAGCGCCTTGCGTTCCGAGATCTGAGCGAGGATCAGCCCGACCAGGCGCTTGCTGACGATAAAGTCCTCGACGCGGCGGCCTTCGACCAGCACGCGGTTCCGCACGTCCAGCATCTCGGTGACGATCGAAAACCGGGCGCCGGTCCGCTCCGCGATGTCCCGCAGGTGCAGCAGCGTCACGATCGTTCGGGCATCCGCCTGCTGCGGTTCCAGCGTGTCCGATGCCAGCACGATGACGTGGTCGAAGCGGGCCACCCCCAGGGCGTCCAGCGTCGCCCGGTCGGTAATGTCGCCGGCCTCGAACGTCGCGACCTGGTGCGCGAGCGTCCCGAATCGCGCGGTCATCGCCTCGGGGGATTCAAACTTCCCGACGATCCGGACCTCCGAGCCCGCCGGCACGTAGGCATCGAGCTCGCGCAGCACGCCCGCGGCGTGCCGGCTCCATCCCAGGAACAGAGTCCGCTCCGGCGCCCCGGGCGGAGGCGACCCGCCGCGCACGATGCGATCCCATGCCACCGCGGGTCGTCCCCCGCGGGCCAGGTGGATCTGCTGATCGTCGGCGGCGATGCAGATCAGTTCATCGCCGTCACCGACGATGAGGTCCATCGGGGGGTTCAACCTGGGCGCCCCGGCGGCCGGACGGATTCCGATGACGGTGGCATCCTCGTACGCATCGAGCGCCTCACGGAAGGTGCGGCCGGTCAGCGCCGGCTCGGTCCGGAAGTAGATCTCATCCCCCGCGAAGTCCAGCAGTTCCGTGTAGACGACCGACAGCCCGGGCTGCCGGCAGGTCTGCGCGATGATCCGGGCAATCAGATCCGCCACGACGATGATCTCGATCTCGTCGCCCGCGACCGTCCGCAGCACCTCGACGTTCTTTTCATCCTGCAGCTCGACGAGGATATGATAGGGTGCCTTCCTGCGGTTGGGCCGGTTGGTAATCGCCAGGACCGCCTTGATGATCGCGGCATCGGGATCGTCCTCGCCGTCCGGGGCGAGGACGACGATCGCCCGGGACGTGTCGACGCTGACCATTTCCACGTCCGCCGGCACGGTCGGAGACCCGGTGCGGCACACCACGCGCATCCCATGGGTCGGACCGACCTTGCGGCGGATGTCGTCGAGCATGACGATCTTGTCGCGGTCGGCCAGGACCGCGATCACCGCGCCGGGACGGCTCTCGTTGGCGATGGCGAGTTCGGACACGATGTCGAAGACCTGCTCGGACCAGCCGAGGATGACGGTGTGATCCGTCTCGATGACGTGCGACCGACCTTTCCGGAGGTCTTCGAGCTTCGCGCCGATGCCGCTGGTGAGCACCCCGATGAGGGTGCTGATCACGAAGATGCCGCCGAGGGTGACGAAGAGCATGACGACGCGGAAGCGCCACCCGACGTCGCCACCCATGGTGCCGGGATCGAGCGTGCGCATCAGGCTGAGCCACGCCGCTTCGATGAACCCGACACGTTCGGCGTCGCCGGGGGCGATCCCGGCCAGCGAGATCACGGCCGCGGCGGCGGCGACGATGAGGCCGGACATCATGGCGAGCCAACCGATCAGCGCCAGCGGCCCGCGCGACATCGTGTTGTCGAAAACGTAGCGCAGCCGGTCTGCCGCTGATGCGCGCGGTCGACTCGAGGTCCGCTGCTGCGACATCAGAGAACGGGTTTAGGCCGGCCGGCTTTGCTGCTGGATTCTGATCAGCTTGCCCACGCCGGC
>JBIOXT010000124.1:0-17116 GCA_044869795.1 bacterium
TGCTCCGTAACGCCCGCATCATCGACAACCACAACGCGCCGCACGACGAGGTCACCGTGGGATCGACGGTGCGCCTGAAGGATCTGGGCAACGGAGAAGAGATCACCTACATGATCGTCGGCTCCCCCGAGGCCGACCCCGATCACGACAAGATCAGCAATGAATCACCCGTGGGCCAAGCCCTGCTGGGCAAGCGGAAGGGACAGACGGTCGAGGTCGTTGCCCCGGTGGGGAAGATGCGCTTTTCCGTGCTGCGGGTCGAGCACTAGCGGGCCTGCCGCGGGCAGGCGGGTCGTTTAGCCGGGCAGGCCGCACTCCTGCCCGGTCTTGTTTTCGGTCAGGAGGGAAGAATCGTTATAGAACCCACGTACTATCGAGAGAGGGTGTTCTGGAAGTGTACGGCAGGAGGGAACTCCGGCAGGGCAGAATTCGTAGGCCAAACCAACCGAACCCTCTGCCACCCCGCTGATAAACGCGGGGCATGCACCGGACGTCGGACCTGACACAGACCACACCCTGGACCCGGCGGAGAGGAGGATGGACAGGTAATGTTTGAGCGGTTTACCGAGCGGGCCAGACGCGTCATCATCCTCGCGCAGGAAGAAGCCAAGCGCCTCAACCACAGCGCCGTCGGCACCGAGCACATCCTGCTGGGCATCATCCGCGAGGGCGAGGGCGTCGCCAGCAAGGTGCTGGAGTCGCTGAACATCTCCCCCGAACGCGTCCGCTCCGAGATTGAGGCGGCGATCGGCCGCGGCGAGCGCACGCCGTATGAGGAAGTGGCGTTCACCCCGCGCGCGAAGAAAGTGCTGGAGCTGGCCCTCGACGAGGCGCGCCGCCTGGGGCACAACTACATCGGCACCGAGCACCTGCTGCTCGGACTGATCCGTGAAGGCGAGGGGGTCGCCGCCCGCGTCCTGGAGGCGATGGGCGCCGATCTGGAGCGCGTGCGCGCGCAGGTCGTCTACCTGCTGGGGGAGGAAGGCACGACGTCGTACACTCGGCAGGCCAGCAAGACCCCCACGCTCGATGAATTCGGGCGTGACCTGACCAAGCTGGCGCGGGAGAGCAAACTCGATCCGGTGATCGGCCGCGAGCGCGAGATCGAGCGGCTGATTCAGGTGCTGTCCCGGCGCACCAAGAACAACCCGGCGCTGATTGGCGAGCCCGGCGTCGGCAAGACCGCCATCACCGAGGGGCTGGCCCAGCGCATCGTCCGCGGCGATGTCCCGGAGGTCCTCCGCAACAAGCGCGTCGTGCAGCTCGACCTCGCGGCGCTGGTCGCTGGGACCAAGTACCGCGGCGAGTTCGAAGAGCGGATGAAGAAGGTGATGGACGAGATCCGCAAAGCGCAGGGCGAGGTGGTCCTGTTCGTCGACGAGTTGCATACGCTGGTCGGTGCCGGCGCGGCGGAGGGAGCGATCGACGCCAGCAACATCCTGAAGCCGGCGCTGGCCCGCGGCGAGCTGCAGTGCATCGGGGCAACGACGCTGGATGAATACCGCAAGTACGTGGAGCGCGACGCCGCCCTGGAGCGCCGCTTCCAGCCGATCCTGGTCAGCGAGCCGACCGTGGAGCAGGCGATCGAAATCCTGAAAGGCCTGCGCGAGCGCTACGAAGCGCACCACGGCGTGACCATCAGCGACGATGCGCTCGTCGCGGCCGCTACCCTTGCCGACAAGTACATCGCGGACCGGTTCCTTCCCGACAAGGCCATTGACCTGATGGACGAAGCGTCAAGCAAGATCCGCCTGCAGGCGTCGTTCCTCCCCCAGGAGGTCCGGCAGGCGGTCGAGCGCGTGGAGCGTGTGAAGCGCGAGAAGGAAGAGACGATCAAGAGCCAGGACTTCGAGAAGGCCGCGCAGCTGCGCGACCGCGAGCGGGTCCTGCGCCAGAAGCTCGAAGAGCTGGAGTCGTCCTGGAAGAAGGACAAGGGTCGCGACGTGAGCACGGTGACGGCGGAGGACATTGCCGACATCGTGTCGTCGTGGACGGGCATTCCCGTCACGCGGCTCGTCGAGGAGGAAACGCAGAAGCTGCTGCGGATGGAGGACTCCATCCATGAGCGGATCGTCGGGCAGGAAGAAGCCGTGCATGCCGTCAGCAAAGCGATCCGCCGGGCCCGGGCGGGGCTGAAGGATCCGCGCCGCCCGGTCGGGTCGTTCATCTTCCTCGGCCCCACGGGCGTCGGCAAGACCGAACTGGGCCGCGCCCTGGCCGAGTTCCTCTTCGGCGATGAGGGGGCGTTGATCAGGATCGACATGTCGGAGTACAGCGAACGGCACACGGTGAGCCGGCTCGTCGGATCTCCGCCCGGCTACGTGGGGTATGAAGAGGGCGGGCAGCTGACCGAGCAGGTCCGCCGCCGTCCGTACTCGGTCATCCTGTTCGATGAAATCGAGAAGGCGCATCCGGAAATCTTCAACGTCTTGCTGCAGATCCTCGACGACGGCCGGCTGACCGACGCCCAGGGCCGCGCCGTGGACTTCAAGAACGCCGTCATCATCATGACCAGCAACGTCGGCGCCCCGATGCTGGAGCGGGAGATCGGGATCGGCTTCCGCCCCGCGGGGTCTGAGGCCGCGACCATGGAGAGCGCCTACGGGCGGATGAAGGAGCACATCACC
Source organism: bacterium (assembly GCA_044869795.1). Taxonomy (GTDB): domain Bacteria; phylum Sysuimicrobiota; class Sysuimicrobiia; order Sysuimicrobiales; family Kaftiobacteriaceae; genus DASXUC01. Next base: position 2,628 of record JBIOXT010000124.1, read on the forward strand.
GACGAGCTGCGGCGGACGTTCCGTCCGGAGTTCCTCAACCGCATCGATGAAGTCATCGTCTTCCGGCCGCTGACCAGCGATCAGATCCGGTCGATCGTCGGGGTGCTGATCGGCCGCGTTCAGCGCGAGCTGCGCGGGCAGAGCATGACGCTGGAGCTGACCGAAGCCGCCGTCGACCTGCTGGCGCGGGAGGGGTACGACCCCACCTTCGGCGCGCGCCCGCTGCGCCGGGCGATCCAGCGCCTGGTCGAGGACAATCTCTCCGACGAGTTGCTGCGGGGCAACTTCAAGGCCGGCGACACGGTCGTCGTGGACGCGCGTGACGACAAGATCGTCTTCGAGAAACCGAGGGAACCGGCGCTGAAAGGCGACTAACTACGGGATAAGAGGGATAACGGGATAAGAGGGATAACACTTCGTTCGATTGAGTTGGGGAGGGCCCGGTACAGCCGGGCCTTATCCCTTTTATCCCTCTTATCCCTGTTATCCCGTGCTCGAGTGGTGCAAGCATGAGCAAAGTCAAACTCCAGTACGTCTGTCAAAACTGCGGCCACGCATCTCCGAAGTGGCTGGGCCGCTGTCCGACCTGCGGCGAGTGGAACACATTTGTCGAAGAGGCGGTTGCGCCCGCAGCGTCTGCGGCGGCGCGCACCGCCCCAGGAGCCATCCCCGTTCCGATCACGGAGGTCGGCGCGGGGGATGAACCCCGCGCCTCCACAGGCATCGGCGAACTCGATCGGGTGCTCGGCGGTGGGCTCGTCTCCGGATCGCTGGTGCTTGTCGGAGGTGAACCCGGCGCCGGAAAGAGTACGCTGCTTCTGCAGACATGCCGGCATCTGTCGGCCGGAGGCCGGACGGTCGTCTATGTCAGCGGGGAGGAATCGGCGGCGCAGATCAAACTACGCGGCCAGCGCCTCGGTGTCGCATCCGCCTCGCTGCTGCTGCTGGCCGAAACCGACCTTGACGCGATCATCGCCACCTGCGAACGTGTCGCCCCGGCGGTGGTCGTCGTGGACTCGATCCAGACCGTCAGTACGGCCGGGGTCCCATCCGCCCCGGGCAGCGTGGCGCAGGTCCGCGAGTGCACGGCGGCGCTGATGCGGATGGCGAAGGGCCAGGACATCACCGTGCTCATCGTGGGGCACCTCACGAAAGAAGGCCAGCTGGCGGGGCCCCGGGTGCTCGAGCATCTGGTCGACACGGTGCTGTACTTCGAGGGCGATCAGCACCACGCGTACCGGATCCTGCGTGCGACAAAGAACCGGTTCGGGTCCACCAACGAAATCGGTGTCTTCGAGATGCGCAGCGATGGTCTGCACGAGGTGCCGAACCCGTCGGCCGCGTTCCTGTCCGAGCGGGCCGCGGACGCTCCGGGATCGGCTGTGGTCTGCGTGCTGGAAGGGACGCGCCCGGTCCTCTTGGAAGTCCAGGCGCTGGTGACTCCCAGCGTCTTCGGCATGCCCCGGCGCACCGTTGCCGGGCTGGATTACAACCGCATGATCTTGATGCTGGCGGTCCTGGAGAAGCGGGCGGGTCTCCGGCTGAGCAGCCACGACGTGTATGCCAGCGTCGCCGGCGGGGTCAGCGTCGACGAACCCGCGATCGACCTGGGTCTGGCCGCGGCCGTGGCCAGCAGCCTGCGGGACAGGCCTGTGCAGGCAAAGACGGTGGCGATCGGAGAGGTCGGACTGGCCGGGGAGGTACGGTCGGTTTCGCAGATGAACCGACGGGCCGCTGAGGCTGCACGCCTCGGCTTCACGCGTCTCGTGGCCCCGCGCTCATCCGGTGCGCCGGCGGTGGAAGGGATCGACGTCGTGGCGGTGGAGCATCTCGCGCAGGCCCTGGCGGCACTCATACCCTAAACCACGGGATTAGGGATCAGGGAGTGGAGAAAGAACAAAACGGACTGGCTGTTTGACCAGTCCCTAATCCCCAATCCCTAATCCCGCAGTTAGGTCAGTCCAAACACTCCCAACGCACTGACCCGCCCGTACTCTTTCGCCACCACGTCGCGCAGATTGAGGCCGAGCAGGGTGCACATCGCCGCCAGGTAGAAGAGTGTCGTGCCGATTTCCGTCTCGACCGTCTCACGGCACTTGTCGCACAGCTCCCCGTGCACGTGTGTCGCCATGAACTGCTTCAGCTCCTTCAGACTCACTTCCGCCGGGAACCGCTGGCGCTCAGCACTGATGCTCACACACCCACATGAGGTGACGGCTTTGGCGAGGGCACGGTTGACGCGGGAGGCCGATTCGGTGAGCTTGGACTGGACGTCGAGGATACTGCGGTGGCGGAGGAGGTACTGCGAAACGGTATCCTGGAACCGGACCTCCTCGGTGCCTTTCATCGCGCCCTCCCTGAAGCGAGATGATGAAGCGACCTGCGAGTTGCGCCGTTGGTTGAGACTGATTATAGGCCCCGCAGGAAAATACTGTCAAGAAACACCGGCTAAACATTCCGGCGGCTGACGACCGTCCAACGGGTAAAGGCGTTATAGTAGAGGAGAACGATTTTTTCTGGTGGCCTCATGAGAATCATCATCCGCCTGGCCGGCGCTTTGCTGGGTGCCGTCGTCGGCAATCAGCTCGCCGGGGAACTGATCAAGCTCTCGGACAACCTGGAACCGTTCCGTCTGCCGCTCAGCATCGGCGCGCTGCTCGTCGGTGCGATCATCGGATCGCTGATCGCGATCTGGCTGTGGCGGTGGTTCGAACGCGCGATGGCCTGGGTGCTGGACCGTCTGGCCCACATCTCGATCCGCGACATGGCGCTGGGCGCGCTCGGCCTGGGGGCCGGGCTGCTGCTGGCATTTCTCGTCGGCTATCCGCTGTCACGCATCCCCGGGATCGGGCCGTACCTGGCCCTGGCGGCTGCGCTGGTCTTCGGCTACCTCGGTCTGCAGCTGGTCCTGCAGCGGCGGGACGAAGTGACGTTCTCGATCGGCCGGGGCGAGCGGCAGGGCCGAGACCGCGGCCGGGCACGCGGGCTTCCCAAGATCCTCGACACCAGCGTGATCATCGACGGCCGGATCGCTGACGTGGTCCGCACCGGCTTTCTGGAAGGCCCGCTTGTCGTCCCGCGTTCGGTGCTGGCTGAACTGCAGCGGATTGCGGATTCTTCCGATACCCTGCGGCGAAACCGGGGCCGCCGCGGATTGGACATCCTCAACCGGCTGCAGCAGGAGATGCAGGCCGTCCAGATCGTCGACGACACCGCCGATGTCAACGTGGACGTCGACGGCCGGCTCGTTTCACTCGCCAAGCACATGCGCGGGTGGATCGTGACCAATGACTTCAACCTCAACAAAGTGGCCGAGCTGCAGGGCATCCGCGTGCTGAACATCAACGAACTCTCCCAGTCGCTCAGACCGATTCTGCTGCCGGGCGAGGAACTGGCGGTCCAGGTCATCAAAGATGGCAAGGAAGCAGGGCAGGGGATCGGCTACCTCGACGACGGGACGATGGTGGTCGTCGAGGGCGGCAAGCGCCTGATCGGCGAAACCGCCGAGGTGATCGTGACCAGCGTGCTGCAAACGGTGGCGGGGCGCATGATCTTCGGCCGGCCCAAGGATTTGCCGCGCGCGGGCCAGGAAGCGCACGGAGCCACGCAAGAACGGCGATGACGGCGACGGCCGTCGTCGTTGCGGCCGGGCGCGGGGAGCGCATGGGCGCGTCCGGGCCCAAAGCTTTTGTACCTCTCACGGGGATCCCGCTGCTGGTGCACGCGGTGCGGGCCGCTGAGGCGGCTACACTTGTTGGGCGCATCGTCGTGGTCGTGCAGGATGCCGACATCGCGCGGGCCCGGGAGCTGCTCATTGACGCCGGCTGCGCGAAGGTGGAGGCCGTTGTTGCAGGTGGGGCAGACCGTCAAGGATCGGTGCGCGCGGGGTTGGCGGAAGTGGGTTCATCGCCCGTCGTCGCGGTGCACGACGGGGCACGGCCCCTGGTCCGGCCGGTCCTGATGGATGCCGTCATCTCGGCCGCACGCGAGAGCGGAGCGGCGTCGGCGGGTCTGCCGATCCGCCAAACCGTGAAACTGGTCGAGGGCGGTCACGCCATCGAAACCCTCGATCGCGACCGGCTCTGGATCGCCCACACGCCTCAGGCATTTGCGACCGATCTGCTGCAGCGGGCGCACGAACAGGCCCGGCGGGAGGGCGTGCGCGCGCCCGACGACGCCGCGCTGGTCGAACGATACGGCCGGTCCGTGCGGATGGTCGAGGACTCGGTCACGAACCTCAAGATCACCGTCCCAGACGATTTGACCCTGGCGGAGGCCTTGCTGGGCGCCGCGCCGCGGTCGCCCGCGGTGCGCACGGGGATTGGGTTTGACATCCACCGTCTGGTTCCGGGCAGGCGCCTTGTGCTCGGCGGCGTCGTGATCGACAGCCCGCGCGGCCTGCTGGGCCATTCCGATGCCGATGTGCTTGTCCATGCCATCATGGATGCCTTGTTAGGCGCGGCGGGATTGGGCGACATCGGCCGGCGGTTTCCGCCCACGGATCCCACCTATCGAGATGCCGACAGCGTCGCCTTGCTGCGCCGGGTGGCGGCGGCTGTGGCCGCGGAGGGCTGGCAGATCGCCCACATCGACGGCAGCGTGCTCGCCGAAGCGCCCATGATCGCCCCGTACCTCGATCAGATGACGCTGACTCTCGCCCGGGCGATGGGTATCGGACCCGCGGCGATCAACATCAAGGCGACCACGATGGAAGGGCTGGGCGCAATCGGCCGGCACGAAGGCATCGCCGCGCACGCGGTGGCGACTCTGATCGGCTAGCCCAGGATGGCGACGATGCGTGGATCATATCGGCGCGGCGACACGGTCGGCATTCCGCGGCTGCTGTTCGTGGAGCGTGCGGTGGTCTCCGAGCCGGTCTCGGTCGAGGTCGACCGGCCCGCGGCCTTCCGGCCTGCGCTGACCGGCTTCTGGCGCGGCGGCCGGTTTCACAAGGTCCTCAAGATTGTTGAAACGCGCTACGAGCACGGCGAGACGTTCCTCCGCATCGTGACCGATCGTGGCTGCGTGGACCTCCGCCGCTGGCATCGGGTCGATCCGCGCACCCTGCACAGCCGCCGGGAGTGGGAAGTCTGCGCAGACCTCGACGCTGTCGAATCGCCCGAGCATGCGTAGGGGAGACCCGTGGGTCTGAAGCTGCACAACTCGCTGACCGGGCAACTGGAGGAGTTCGTTCCCCGCGACCCCGGCAAGGCGGCGATTTACGTCTGCGGCCCGACCGTCTGGGACAGCGCGCACCTCGGCCATATGCGCGCAGCGATCGTCTTCGACGTCCTGCGCCGCCACCTGGAATCCAAGGGCCTGACCGTGACCCACGTGCAGAACATCACCGATGTCGAGGACAAGATCATCGCACGGGCGCAGGTCGACGGGGTGGCGCCGGAGGTGATCACCGACCGCTACACCGCCGACTACCATCAGGCGCTGGCCGCGCTGCACGTGCTCCCCCCGGACATCGAGCCGCGCGCAAGCGCGCACATCCCGGAAATGATCGCGATGATCCAGACCCTCATCGACAAAGGCTTCGCGTACTACGCGGAGGGCGACGTCTACTTCGATGTGACCAAAGCGCCCGACTACGGCAAGCTCTCGGGCCGGGTGCTCGAGGAGCTCAAGGCCGGGGCCCGCGTTGAGCCCGGGGAGTTCAAACGGCATCCCGCCGACTTCGCATTGTGGAAGCAAGCCAAACCCGGTGAGCCCAATTGGGAAAGTCCCTGGGGGCGTGGCCGGCCGGGCTGGCACATCGAGTGCTCCGCCATGTCGTTGAAGTACCTTGGGATGGGATTCGATATCCACGGCGGCGGCGACGACTTGATCTTTCCGCACCACGAGAACGAGATCGCGCAGTCCGAGGCGTATGCCGGCCGGCAGCCCTTCGCCCGCTACTGGTTGCACAACGCGATGGTCATGGTCAAGGGCGAGAAGATGTCCAAGTCGCTGCGCAACTACTTTGCCGTCGCCGACGCGTTGCAGCGGTATTCGGCCGAGGTCATCCGCTTCGCGCTGGCGTCGGTGCACTACCGCAAACCGATGGAAGTCGACGCCGAGCGGCTCGCCGACGCGGCGCGGGCCGTCGATCGCCTCCGCGCGGCGCTGGCGTCGGCGGAGCTGGTCCTCAGGCGGACCAGGGGCCTGGCCGAGGACGGCGCTCCATCGCAGGGGCTGGCGCAGGCCGCCACGGCCGCCCGGACGGCGTTTGCGGCCGCGATCGACGACGACCTCAACGTCTCGGGCGCCCTGGCGGCCATCTTCGACTTGGTCTCCGAGATCAACCGCGCCGCGGATCAGGTCCTGAAGGGATCACTGGAACCAGTGCTCACCGAACCGGGGCTGGGACAGGCGCGCCGCGCCGTCCTCGAGTTAACGGGCGTCCTGGGCCTCCATCTCGAGGGCGCGGCGGTCGACGCCCAGCTGCTGCGCCGCGTGCGTGAGCTGGCTTCGATGCTGCGCAGTCAGCGTCCGCAGTTATTCGGTGAAGAACCCCAGGACGGATTGGCCGGGTTGGTCGACTACCTGCTGGCGGGACGGGAACGCGCCAGAGCGGCGCGAGATTTCTCCACCGCCGACCACATTCGCGGCCAGCTGACCGAGGCCGGCATCCTCGTGGAGGACCTGCCGACGGGTCCCCGCTGGCGGATCGCAACCGCCGACGGCTTGCGCACGGTTGGGTGAGAGTGCCTCCTGAAGGTCTCGGGTCCGACGCCATTCCCGGCCGCCGCCCGATCCTCGAGGCGCTGCGCGCGGGGCGCCCGATCCGCAAGCTGCTCATCCTCAAGGGCGTCGTCGCGGCGGGGATCGTCCATACGATCCTTGATCTCGCGCGCCGGCAGCACGTTCCGGTCCAGTTTGTCGCCGCGGCGCGTCTAGACGAGATGGCGCCGCGGGCAACTCACCAGGGGATGATCGCCCTGGCGTCGGCCAAGCCGCTGGTCTCCCTCGACGCAATCCTCGACCGCGCCCGGCGCCAGGGTGAAGCGCCGTTCGTCGTCGTGCTGGAGGGCCTCCAGAATCCGGCCAACCTCGGTGCGATCCTCCGGACCGCCGAGGGCGCGGGGGTGCACGGCGTGGTCATCCCGCGACATCGGGCTGTCGGGTTGACCGGCGCGGTGGCGAAGACGGCCGCGGGAGCCCTCGAGCACGTGCCGGTGGCTCAGGTCACGAATGTCGTCCAGACGCTGGAGGTGTTGAAAGGCGCGGGAGTGTGGGTCGCGGGGGCAGACCCCAGCCAGGGCGAGGTCTACTATCGGGCCCGCCTGGTGCCACCGCTGGCGATCGTCATGGGGGGAGAGGAGCGCGGGCTGAGCCGCCTCGTCCGAGAGCGCTGCGACTTTCTGGTGCGCCTCCCGATGCGCGGCCACCTGGCATCGCTGAATGTAGCGGTTGCGACGGGTGTGCTACTCTATGAGGTGCTGCGGCAGGCAACCGTGGACAAACTAACAACTGTGACTCGTGACGCATGAATCCTGATCCGCAAGACAAACTCCACGTCCCGACCCCGGGCCCCAAACCCCGGAGCCGGAAACGGTCACCCCGCCGATGGGGGCCTCTGGTCCGCGGCGTGCTGCCCGTCCTGGTCCTGGCGATCGGGATTGTCGGCGGCAGCGCGGCGGCGATCATCCGCGACAACCGGGCGTTCGAGGGACGCATCTACCCCGGTGTCGCGATCGCGGGGACCAGCGTCGCTGGTCTGACCCGCCAGGAAGCGGCGGCCGTCGCCCGCGCGCAGGCGGAGGTAACGCTGTCAAAGCCCCTGGCGCTGCAGATCGGCAGCGAGGTCAGGACCTACACGTATGCCGGACTGGGGCTGCGCGCGTATCCCGACGAGGCCGTCGAGCAGGCATACGCCCAGGTCCGCACCGGAGCACTGTGGGCCCGTCTGATGCGCCGGATCGAATTGGTCAGGGCTCCGTTCAACCTGCCGATCAGGTACTCGCGGGATGACCGGGTCATTGCGGCCCTGCTCTCGCGGATGGCTCAAGGGTTTACGTCGACGCCCCAGGACGCCGCGGTCACGCTGCGCGCCGGACAGGTCGTGATTTCGCGGGAGAGCCAGGAAGGGAGGACCCTCGATGTGGCGGGGTCGGTCCGGCGCATCGCGGCCGCGATGGATGCCGGCAGTGACCACGCCACGGCCGACGTCGAGGTCGTCGCGCCCCACTTCACGACTGAGAACGCGCGCGAAATCAGCGCCCCCCTGGCCACCTACACGACCCACGTCGGGGGCGTGCCCAACCGGGTGCACAATGTCGGTCTGGCGGCGGCGTATATCCGCGGAACGATCCTGGCGCCCGGCGAGGTGTTCTCGTACAACAGGACGGTGGGTCCGCGGACCGGATCGCGCGGCTTCCGGGAGGCGCCCGTCCTCATCGACAACGAACTCGTGCCCGGCGACGGGGGCGGCGTGTGTCAGGTCAGCTCGACGCTCTTCAACGTCGCGCTGCTGTCCGACATGCAGATCCTGGTCCGGACGAACCACATGCGGCCCGTCGCGTACCTCCCCATCGGCCGCGATGCCACCGTGACCTACGGGGGGCTGGACCTGCAGTTCAAGAACACCAGCGGACACTACATGATGATCTGGGCGTGGATGGCGGGCCGTTGGCTCACCTTTACCGCGTATGGCGCACCGGATCCGGAGAAAGAGGTCAGCATCATCGTCTCGGCGCGCGACGTCATTGCTCCGCCGGCATACACGGTGACCAAGAACGATCCGCTGCTCGAGGAGGGCAAGACGGTGACGCGCGAGGCCCTGCCCGGATATCGGGTGCGAACGTACCGGATCGTGCGGGTCGCCGGAGAAGTCGTCAGGCGTGAGATGGTCGTGAGCAGTTTCTACAACCCGGTCCCCCGGACGATCAAGATCGGGACCAAGAAGCCGCCGGAGACCAGCGCGGCCCCCTGAGCGACACGGAATTCTCCTTGACGGTTTCGCAACACTGTCCGTATAATAGGGCGAACATCGCAGCGGCGAATCCGATCCCCGGCGGAGGCGAAGAGTGGCTCTAGCGCGACGCGACGCTCCGACCTACCAGGAAATGCTCGATGAAGACCTCGTCGCCACAGCGAAGAACGGCGACGACCACGCAAGTGAGTACCTCATCAACAAGTACCGCAACTTCGTCCGGGTCAAGGCCAAGGCCTACTTCCTGATCGGCGCGGACCGGGAAGATATCATCCAGGAGGGCATGATCGGCCTGTACAAGGCGATCCGCGACTTCCGCGCGGACAAGCTCTCTTCGTTCCGGGCGTTCGCCGAACTCTGCATCACCCGTCAGATCATCACTGCGATCAAGACGGCCACCCGCCAGAAGCATATCCCGCTGAACTCTTACATCTCGTTGAACAAGCCGATCTATGACGAGGACTCCGACCGGACCCTGCTGGACGTGATCAGCAGCATCAAGGTGTCCGATCCCGAGGAACTGGTCATCAACCAGGAAGCCTCCGCGACCATGCGGGAGCGGATCCGCAAGAACCTCAGCGAGCTGGAGTGCCGGGTGCTGACCGCCTACCTGGAGGGGAAGTCCTACCAGGAGATGGCCACCGAGCTGAACCGGCACGTGAAGTCGATCGACAACGCCCTGCAGCGCGTGAAACGCAAGCTGGAGCGGAATCTGGAGGGCGAGGAAGACTAACAAGGGCCATCTTCGAGACGGCTGGTAGGGGGTGAGTGTAGCTCATCCCCTTTTGATTTTGTCCAGCTGGTGCATCGTCGCATGCTGCGGATCCTGTGCCCCAATTGCAGGTTGGTCTTCCTCCAGATCATCCCGGTCGAGGAAGACGAGAAGGTCATCTGTCCCCGCTGTGGGACCGCGTTTGAGCCCGATGAAGAAGAGATCCTTGACCCTGAAGATGATTGACCCGGTTCCGTCAGGCCGGGAAATCCTCGCCCGGGTATCGAGGCCGACCGGGGAGTGGCAGTTGCAGCTCCGCGACGGTCACTACGAGATCATCTGCAACGGCGTCTTTCTGATGGCAAGTTACAACCGCGAATCCGACCGCCAGCTCGCGCGGCTCGCCTTGGACCGTGTCGCCGCGGCGGGGGTGGACGTCCTGGTCGGCGGCCTGGGCATCGGCTACACGCTGCAGGCAGCGCTGGCCGATCCGCGCGTCGGCCGGGTTCACGTCGTTGAGGTCGAGCCGCTTGTCGTGGACTGGCATCGTCGGTTCTTCGCGCCCCTGTGCGGCCGGCCGTTGGATGATCCCCGCACGGAACTGCGTATCTCGGATCTGTCGGATGTTCCGCTCCTGCCCGGGTCTTACGGGGCAATCCTGCTGGATACGGACAACGGCCCGGACTGGCTGGTCGTTCCTGACAATGCCCGAATCTACACGCCCGGGGGTGTACGCCGCTTCCTCGATGCCGTCGTGCCGGGTGGGGTCATTGCATACTGGTCGGCGAGCCGTGCCCCTGATTTCGCCGCTGTGCTGGCCGATGTCGCTGGACGAGTCGAAGAGGTTGAAGTGCCTGACGAGATTGCCCCGGGGAGGTCGGGGTCAGCGTGGATCTACATCTCAGGGCCGGCAGCATAGGAGGACATCTCAGATGCACGCACGACTTTCAAAGCGCGAGCAGCGTTACCTGGCCAGCGCCAGGGTGTGCAGGGTGGCGTCGGCGGATCGCGGCGGCACGACGCACGTTGCGCCACTGTGTCATGCGTTCGACGAATCCAACCAAACGGTGCACGTGTGGACCTGAAGACATCCAGTGGGTCGTCGGGCTGCGGATCGTCAGGGCGAAGTCCTGGGGGATCTGAGCTCGACGGGCGCCTAGCCCCCGATCTGGATCATCACTCTGGCCTGCGGGAACATCTTCTCGGCCAGGGCATGCCCGTATGGGCGGCGAAACGCGGCGGCGCGGAAGATGTCCCGCATCTCCTCGTACGCGGCGCCGGCCCGCAGGGGAGTGAGCAGGTCTTCCTCGTCGTCGCGGAGCAGGCACAAGCGCAGCCGCCCGTCGGCGGTCAGGCGCAGCCGCCCACACTTGCTGCAGAATGGCTGGCTGACCGGGCTGATGAAGCCGACGCGGCCGGCCGCGCCCGGCAGCCGGTAGGTCCTGGCGGGATCTTCACCGGAAAGGTCCAGCGGAGCGAGGGGACCAAGCACCGCAGCGATCCGATCCATCGTTTCCTCGCTCTTGACCACCCCCGCTTCGGCGAAATCGCCGACCGTCCCGAACGGCATCATTTCGATGAAGCGGACGTCCCAGGGACGCTCCACGGTCAGCGCGGCAAGAGACACGACGTCGTCCTCATTGAACCCGCGCACGACAACTGCGTTGAGCTTGATCGGCGTGAGGCCCGCGCGTTCCGATGCCGCGATGCCGCTGAGGACCTTCTCGACCCGGCCGCCGCGGGTAATCCGGCGGTACTTCTCGGGATCGACCGTGTCCAGACTCACGTTGAGGCGGACGAGACCGGCTCGGGCCAGCGGTCCCGCCAGGTATTCGAGGAGCAGCCCATTGGTGGTCATGGCGATGTCTTCGATGCCGGGGATGCTGCTGATCGCCTGGGTGAGTTCCACGATCCCGGGCCGCACCGTCGGCTCGCCGCCGGTCAGACGGATCTTCCGCACGCCGAGGTCCGCCGCGATGCGGACCAGGGTCACCAGTTCGTCATCGCTGAGCAGCTCATCGGACGGCCGGAAATCGATCCCTTCCGCCGGCATGCAGTAGACACACCGCAGGTTGCAGCGGTCGGTCAGCGAGATACGCAGGTCACTGAGTTCGCGGCCGTATTGATCTTTCACGCGAAGGCCTCTTGGATAACGGGATTATAGCATCATCTGGCACCGGGAACCGGAGCCGGAATCGGGAACAGGAAGCCTGCAGTCGAGTAGTTCGCCAGCCGAGGCGTGGGTTCGAAGGGGGGATCCTGTGGTCAATTTCGAGCCCGGACAGCGGGCGACATTCACCAAGACCATCACCGAGGCGGACATCTATGGGTATGCCGGAATAACCGGCGACTTCAACCCGTTGCATGTCGATGCGGAGTATGCCGCGCGGTCGAGGTTCGGGGAGCGGATCGCCCACGGTATGCTGACCGCGGGACTGATCTCGGCGGTCCTGGGGATGCGGCTGCCGGGTCCGGGAGGGATTTTCCTCAGCCAGAGCCTGAAGTTCCCCAAACCGGTGCGGATTGGCGACACGGTGACCGCCGAGGCGGAAGTCAGGGCGTACCGGGCCGACAGGCGCATCCTGATCCTCAAGACGAGCTGCCGGAATCAGCACGGGGAGGTGGTCGTCGAGGGGGAATCCGTGCTGCTGGTCGATCCGCCGGCCGGGGCGGCCGCGCCCTAGACACGGAAATGCAGTTTTTGTAAACTAAGCGCCGACCGCAACCCCGCCGATTCTGGGGTTGCACCGATAGCCAGGATGGGTAGAATAAACACCTAGTGAACGACCATGAAAGTGAGGGTAGTCCCATGCCCAAGGCAGCAACTCGAAGAACTGCGACCGGAAGGACAAAATCGGCTCGAGCAGCCACGGCGACCAGGCCCGGGATCAAACTCGAGCGCTGCCCGCACGGTCTCCTCAAGGGGACGTGCGCCATCTGCCTGCAGATGGAAGAGACCGTGGACTTGACCACCGGCAAGTTGGCACCTGAAGAGCGGCCGGGACGAGCACACGACGACACGGACAACGACGAGGATTAGTGGTGCGGCGGCTGTGGCGGGCGATCGCTGACGGGATCAGGAAGATCCTGAACACGCCGGTCGGGTTCCAGCGCCGGGAAGAACCCATTCCGAAACTCTATCATCGCCCGATGCCGCGCCGGCTGTCATGGAACTGGCTGGCGTTCATCCTCGGTCCGTTCTGGTACGTGGCCCGTGGGCTGTGGGTCCACGCCACAATCATGTTCGGCCTGATCTTGCTCAGCGGCGGGGTGCTGGTGCCGTTCGTGTGGCTGTACTGTGCGCTGAAGGCCACCGAGGACGGCTTGGAGTTCCAAATTCAGGAGCGCAGCTTCTACTAGAACCGGGAGTAGGGATTACGAGAGTAGGGGATTAGGTGGATGCCTAGTCCCCGTTGCTTTGTCTACTCCCCTAATCCCCACTCCCCTAATCCCGTTGTATAGTGGGTTCAAGTGCCGCCGTAGCTCAACCCGGTAGAGCGCCTCACTTGTAATGAGGGGGTTATCGGTTCGAATCCGATCGGCGGCTCCAGATTTTTCCGCACCTACCCCTACGGCATGAAGTGGGCTTTGATCCCGTCGGCGGCGAGGTCGAACGCCAGCGCCAGAAGCAGCAGACCCATCAGCCGCGCCGCGACCGACAGCGCCGAACGAGGAATCCGAATCGTCAGCCACCCGCTGCTCAGCATGATGACCAGCGTCAGCAGCAGGATGATCGCTCCGGCCACGATGGTCTCGAGGTCGTTGTAGATATGCGCATAGGCAACCGCGGCGGTGATGGTCGCCGGACCGACGATCAGCGGGGTAGCCAGCGGGACGAGGACGTCGGTCGGCGATCGCGCGGCTTCGCCGGACGGCGGAGCCGGTTCGCCCCGCTGGATCAACTGGACCGCCGACAGGGCCAGGACCAGGCCCCCGGCAATCCGGAATGATGCCAGGCTGACATCAAGGAATTTGAGCACGTCGTCGCCGGCGAAGGCGAACACGGCGAGGATGCCGAACGCGACAAGCGTCGCCATGACGGCGGTCGCGGCCTGCGTGCCCCGGTTCATACCGCGTGTCAGCGAGGGAAAGGTGATCAGCGTCATGAGCGGGTTGATCACGCCGAAGAACACCACGAGCAGCTTGGTCAGGTTGGCCATCGTCGTCTTGGAGTTCAGTCTATCGGGGGCTGCCCCCTGCCGTTCGCAGGAGGTTCTCGGTCCGGCATGAGCGCCGGGGCGGGGAAATCGCCGGAGCACATCGTTGAAGCAGGCAAGGCGATGGACCGAGTCGTCGCCTTCAGCGACGGCATCTTCGCGTTCGCCATCACGCTGCTGGTGGTGAGCCTGGACGTGCCCCAAATCCCGGCAAGCCTTGCCGGCCGGGATCTGGCCCCGGCGCTGCTTGCCCAGGCCCCGCGGTTTGCCTCATATGCGTTCAGCTTCCTGATGGTTGCGATTTACTGGATGGCCCACCATCGCATGTTCGCCTACATCGTCCGGTATGACAGCGTGCTGCTGGGGCTGAACTTTGTGATGCTGTTTGCGGTGGGATTTCTGCCGTATCCGGTCGAACTGCTGGGCCGCTACGGCGACCTGCCCATCGCCGAGGCATTCTATGCCGCCTCGATGGCCCTCGTAGGGTTTGCCTCGGCAGGGATCTGGATGTACGCCGTGCGTCGGGGCCTGGTGAATGATCGCACGCCGCCGGCCGTCGTCGATCACTTTACGCGGCGGGCGCTCGCCGCGCCGCTGGTGTTCGTGCTCTCCGCGGCCGTGGCCTTTGTGAACGTCACCGCCGCCTATGTCTGCCTCGGGCTGATCGGCGTGATCCAGGGCCGCCTGCGCCGGCGGTACG
>JBIOXT010000125.1:0-5102 GCA_044869795.1 bacterium
CATGGCCGCGCAGTTCTACTGGGACAAACAGGGCGGGAATCTCGAATTGTACATGGTCGTACCCTGCGGCGTCCCGGCCATCCTGCTGGGGATGTCGCTGGGCGGGATGATCGGGACTCTGGTGCGCGCGATCGCCATCGTGCTGCTGGGATCGTGGCTCTTTCACGTGGACTACTCGCTGGTGCAGATCCCGCTGTTCCTGCTGGTGTTTGCCGTCGCGATCGTCGCGCTGTACGGACTCGGGGTGACGTTTGCCAGCCTGTTCCTGTTGTGGGGGCGTGAGGCCTGGCACACGGCCAACCTGTTCATGGAACCCGTATTCCTCGTCTCGGGCTTCTACTTCCCGGTCAGTGCGCTGGGGTTTTGGGTAGGGATGGGCGCGTCGCTGATTCCCCTCACCCTCGCGCTCGATGCGATGCGCCAGCTCCTGTTTCCCACGACGCACCCCGGGCTGCTGTCGCTGCGGTGGGAACTCGGGATTCTGGCCGGACTCGCGGCCCTCTTCATCGGCCTGGCGAAGGTGTCCTTGAAGAAGATGGAGTACCTGGCGCGGCGCGAAGGGCGCCTGAGTTTGCGATTCTGATGAGCGGGCTGGCCCGCTGGTGGACAACACTCCGAGTCTCGTACTGGCTCGGCTGGCAGATCGAGAGCAATTGGGCCGACCCGCTGCTCTTCTTCATCTATTCCATCGCCCGTCCGCTGGGCAGCGCGTTGATCCTGGTGTTCATGTTCTTTGTCGTGGCCAGAGTGCGGCAGGGACCGATCCTCGGCTTCTTCATCGTGGGGACCGCCGTCTGGCCGTTCATCGTCAACGGCATGCAGGGGATGGCCTGGAGCATCATCGGCGACCGCGAGCACTGGCGGACGCTGAAGTACGTGTACACGTCGCCGATTCCCTACCGCGCCTACCTGGTGGGCCGCGCCCTGGCCCAGGCCACGTCGGCGTCGGCGGCGATGCTGATCACGCTGCTGTTCGGCCGCTGGGTGCTGAAGGTCCCCATCGGCCTGGCCACGATCAATGTTCCGTACGCCCTGGTGGCCTTCGTGCTCGGGATTACCGCGATCATTGCGCTCGGGCTGGTCATTGTCAGTGTGGCGATGATGATCTCCGGTGAGGCCTGGCGGATGCCGGAAGCGGTTGGGGCTGCGCTGTACCTCCTCTGCGGGGCGGTGTTTCCCCTCGCGGTGCTGCCGAGGGTTCTGCAGATCACTGCGCAGGGCATCCCGCTGACCTGGTGGTTGGAGGCGATGCGCCGCGGTCTGCTCGGTCCGGGCGGGCTGCATTCATTTGGCTGGGCGAACGATGCTCAGGTGCTCGGGCTGCTGGCGTTGACGACCGCGGTCTGGCTGGCCATCGGGCTGGCGATCTTCACCGCGGCCGACCGCCGCGCCCGCGAACTCGGCATCCTCGACCGCGAGTCCGCATTCTAGACATCCGGCACCGAACGGTCTCACAATGGAAGGACAGACCCCCTAGACGGTGATCCATGGCGCTGAGTAACTTTCATCCGATTGTTGCCCGATGGTTCGCAGACCGGCTTGGTGAGCCCACGGCCGCTCAGGTGCAGGGCTGGGCGCAGATCGCCGAAGGCCGCGACACCCTCATTGCAGCGCCGACCGGATCCGGGAAGACGCTGGCCGCATTTCTGTGGTCGATCAACCATCTGCTGACCATGGGTGCGGATGCTCCGCTGCCTGATCAGACAACCGTCCTGTACATCTCGCCGCTGAAAGCGCTGGGCAACGACATTCAGAAGAACCTCCAGCAGCCGCTGGAGCAACTGCGCGAGATGGCGGCGGCCGCGGGTACGGCGTTGCCTGAGATCCGCGTGCTGGTCCGGTCCGGGGATACGCCCGCGCGCGAGCGCACCCTGATGGTGCGCCGCCCGCCGCACATCCTGATCACGACGCCGGAGTCGCTGTTCATCCTGCTCACCGCCGAGCGCAGCCGGCAGTTCCTGCGCACGGTGCGCACCGTCATCGTTGACGAGATCCACGCCGTCGCCGGCGACAAGCGGGGGTCCCATCTGGCCCTGTCGCTGGAGCGCTTGGATGCGCTCACCGGCTCGCGGTGCCAGCGGATCGGTCTCAGCGCTACCCAGAAGCCAATCGATCAGATCGCCCAACTGCTCGCGGGCTCAGGACCCGGGACCCAGGACGCGGGACCCGACTGCGCCATCGTCGACGTGGGTCACCGCCGGCAGTGGGACCTATCGATTCACACTCCCGGCCAGCCGCTGGGTCCGATTGCCTCGCACGAACTGTGGGCCGAGGTCTATGACCGGATCGCGGCCCTCGTCCGCGAGCACCGCACCACGCTGGTTTTCGTCAATACCCGCAGCCTCGCCGAGAAGGTGGCCCACCAGCTGACGACCCGGCTGGGCGACGGCCGCGTGGCCGCGCACCACGGCAGCTTGTCCCGCCGGACCCGGCTGGACGCCGAGCAGAAACTGAAGACCGGCGAGGTGCCCGTCGTCGTTGCCACGGCGTCGCTGGAGCTGGGGATCGACATCGGCCACGTCGAGCTGGTCTGTCACCTCGGGGCCCCGCGGGCGCTGGCGACCCTGCTGCAGCGGATCGGCCGTTCCGGCCACTGGCTGGGGGCCATCCCGAAAGGGATCATCTTCCCCCTGACCCGTGATGAGCTGATGCAATCCGCGGCCGCGGTCGCCGCGGCACGGCAGGGCGAACTCGACCGCGTGATCATGCCCGCCAAGCCGTTGGACATCCTCGCCCAGCAGATCGTCGCGATCGCCGCCAGCGGCGAGATCGCCGAGGACGACCTGTGGGACCTCGTGCGGCGGGCGTATCCGTTTCGCGATCTGACGCGCCGGGAATTCGAGCAGGTGCTGGAGATGCTGTCGGAAGGCCTGTCCAGCCGCCGGGGCCGGGCCGGGGCGTTCGTGCACCGCGATCAGGTCAACCGGGTGCTGCGGGGCCGGCGCGGAGCGCGTCTGGCGGCGATTACCTCGGGTGGCGCGATCCCCGATACGGCCGACTACGATGTCATCGAAGAACCCGCGGGCACGTTTGTCGGCAAGGTCAACGAGGACTTTGCCATCGAGAGTCAGGCCGGTGACATCTTCCTGCTGGGCAACACCTCCTGGAAGATCCGCCGCCTCGAGGCCGGACGGGTCCGTGTGGAAAACGCCCACGGCGCGCCGCCCACGGTGCCGTTCTGGCTCGGCGAAGCGCCCGCGCGCACGGCCGAACTCTCCCAGGCGGTCTCCGCGCTGCGCCGGCGCATCGCCGACGGCCTGGAGGCTCCCGAGGCCACGATGGCCTGGCTGGTCGAGCACACCGGGCTCGATCAGGCCGGGGCGGAGCAGCTGCTTGCGTATGTGCGGGAGACGATTGCCGTGCTGGGCATCGTGCCCACGCAGGAGACTATTGTCGCGGAGCGGTTCTTCGACGAGGCGGGCGGCATGCAGCTGGTGCTGCACACGCCGTTCGGCGGGCGCGTCAATCGTGCCTGGGGGCTTGCCCTGCGCAAGCGCTTCTGCGTGAACTTCGACTTCGAGCTGCAGGCGGCGGCCACCGACGACGGGGTGGTGCTGTCGCTGGGGGAGCAGCATAGTTTTCCGCTGGAGAGCGTGTTCGCGTTCGTCCGCCCCGCTACCGCGCGCGAGGACCTCATCCAGGCGCTGCTGGCCTCGCCGATGTTCACCAACCGATGGCGCTGGAACGCCAACCGCTTCCTGGCGATCCTGCGGTTCGCGGGCGGGCGGCGCGTGCCGATGCCGATCCAGCGGATGCGCGCCGAGGATCTGATGGCCGCGGTGTTCCCGGAGCAGGTGCAGTGTCAGGACAACCACGCCGGCCCCGTCATTCCCCCGGACCATCCGCTGGTCAACGAGACGATCCTCAACTGCCTGCACGAGGCGATGGACGTTGCCACGCTCACCGACATCGCCGGACGCATCGAGCGCCGCGAGCTGCGCACGGTCGCAGTCGAGACGCCGGTCCCATCGGCGATGTCCCATGAGATCCTCAACGCGAATCCGTACGCGTTTCTCGACGATGCGCCCCTGGAAGAGCGCCGGGCCCGCGCGGTCACGCTGCGGCGGACCGATCCGGATCTCGCGCAGGGTGTCGGGGCGCTCGATCAGGCCGCCGTCGACGAAGTCCGCGCCCAGGCCTGGCCGGACG
This sequence comes from bacterium, assembly GCA_044869795.1. Taxonomy (GTDB): domain Bacteria; phylum Sysuimicrobiota; class Sysuimicrobiia; order Sysuimicrobiales; family Kaftiobacteriaceae; genus DASXUC01. The sequence goes on from JBIOXT010000125.1 coordinate 4,150, forward strand.
TCCGCACCGCGGACGAACTCCACGACCACCTGCTCACCGTGGGGATGCTCCCCGACAGCGACGTGGAATCGTGGAGCGGGTTCGGCGATGAGTTGATTGCCGGTGGACGGGCCACCTGGGCGGCGTGGCGCGATGCGACGGGCTGGGAGCACCGCGCGCTCGTGGCCGCGGAGCGCATGGACCTGGTGCGGGCGGCGGTGCCCGATGCCGTCTTCACTCCCGAAGTCACCTTTGCGCTGGCGCGCGCCGGCAACACCGAGCTGGGCAGCGACGAGGCGATCCGCGCGATCGTGCAGGGCTGGATCTACTGCACCGGACCGGTCACCGCCGCGACCCTGGCGCAGCGGATCGGCCTGGCCTCGTCGGACGTGGAGATTGCCCTTGCGGCGCTGGAGGGATCGGGGATTGTGCTGCGGGGACGCTTCACGCCCGGCGGCGGGTATCAGGTCGCGGACGGACAGGACCCCGAACCACTCGCTGCGCTCGGGTCCGGGGCAGGCATCGAGTGGTGCGAGCGGCGCCTGCTCTCACGCATCCACCGCTTGACCATCGGCCGGCTGCGCCGTGAGATCGAGGCGGTCGAGCCCGCCGGCTTCATGCGCTTCCTGCTGCGCTGGCACCACGTGCAGCCGGGGACGCAGCTGCACGGCCGCGACGGGGTGCTGCAGATCATCCGGATGCTGCAGGGGCTGGAATTGCCGGCGCCGGCGTGGGAGGAGCATGTCCTGCCATCGCGCGTCCGGTTGTACGACCCCGCGGACCTGGAATACCTGACCCTCTCAGGGACGGTGACGTGGGGCCGGTTGACGGCCAACGGCAGCGCGGACCCGGACGAGACCCCCGAACCTCGCCGCCTTCGCCGCCGCCAGGCGCCCGGCCGCAGTTCGCCGCTGGCGTTCGTGCTGCGGGAGGACCTGCCGTTTTTCCTGCACCGTTCCCCCGAGCGCGAAGAG
>JBIOXT010000126.1:0-2339 GCA_044869795.1 bacterium
CGCCGGCCGGACACACGCGGGCTGCGCTGCGGGCCGTCTTCTCGCTGGCCTTCCTGCGCGCGCTGGTGGCCAGCGCCGGCCACTATCTCCACGAACACGTGGTCTGGCGGCGGACAATCCACGCCGCGCCGGATGTTCGGATCCATCCGACGGCGTCGATCCGCAACGCCCAGAATGTCTTCATCGGCAAGGAGTCGCACATCAACCATCACTGCTGCGTCTGGGCCGGCGAACGGTCCGCGATCCGCCTCGGCGATTACCTGCTGATGGGGCCAGGCGTGATGATGTTCGCGGGGAACCACGGCCTCGCGCGCGGCGAACCCATGATGCACCAACCGCGGAGTGAAGAAGGACAGGACATCATCATCGGGAATGACGTTTGGCTCGGGGCCGGGGTGATCATCACCGGCGGCGTGCGGATTGCCGACGGTGTGATGGTGGCCGCGGGGGCGGTGGTGACCAGCAGCATCGACACCCCGTACGCCATCGCCGGCGGCATCCCCGCTCGGATCATCGGATCCCGCTGACCATGCGCACATTCGTCTCCGTCGATGTCGAAGATTACTTTTCGCTTGTGATGCGCGATCAGATGGGGCTCACGGTCGACGTCTCCCCCGCCGTCGAAGCGCAGACCGATGCCGTGCTCGATCTCCTCGACGATCTGCGCGTGACCGCCACCTGCTTCGTCGTCGGCTACGTGGCCCGTGCCTGTCCGCGGCTCGTGCGGAAGATCGCCGGCCGCGGGCACGAGGTCGCCTCGCACGGCTTCCGGCATCTGGCGATGCACTACCTGACGCCCGACGCATTCGCGCGCGATCTCGGCGAATCGATCCGCGTCCTCAGCGACATCACCGGCACGGCCGTGCGGGGGTTCCGGGCTCCGGCGTTTTCGCTGCGCGCCTCCCAGCGATGGGCGTTCGCGATCATGGCGGAAGCGGGGATCAGATACGACTCCAGCGTGCGGGTGGTCTGGCCGGCCGGCCGCGCCGCGGCGGAGGCGATCGTCGCGGCCGCGGCGGCAGCCGGCATCGTCGAGATTCCGGGGCTGGCCGTCGGCCTCGGACGGTGGAACGTCCCGCTGGGCGGGGGCGGCGGCTTGCGCTTTCTACCCGTCACCGTCAGCCGCTGGGGGCTGCGCGTGGTTGCGGGGAAGCGCTTGGCTCCGCTGTACATCCATCCCTATGACGTTGGACGCTGGCCCGACTACGTGTGGCCGCCGCAGCCTCGCGCAGGCCGGCTGCGCGTCGCGGCGTTCAACCTGCTGCAGCGGTTGGGCCGGACGCGGATCGCGGCGGGACTGGAGGCGCTGGTGTCGGCCAGCCTCGTTGAGCAGCCCGCCCCCGCGGTGCAGCCGTGACGATCCGCGGGGTGGCGGGGCGGCTGGTCGGTGCGGGAACCCTCCGTTGGAGCGAAGCGGTCGGTGAATTGACCGCGTCGTGGCGCGTCCTGCCGGACTTCTTGATCCTCGGCACCCAGCGCGGCGGGACGGCCTCGCTGTACTACAACCTCGCCGGTCATCCCAGCGTGGGACCGGCCACCCGCAAGGAAGTGCACTTCTTCGACCTGCGGTACCCGCGGGGCCTCGCCTGGTACCGCTCGCATTTTCCGACGCGGGCGGATCTGCAGGAACGCCGGCGACGGACGGGAGCGGGAATGACCGGGGAGGCGAGCCCCTACTACCTGTTCCATCCCGCCGTGCCGTCCCGGGTCCGGGCCGCGCTGCCGGAGGTCAAGTGCATCGTCCTGCTGCGCAACCCCGTCGATCGCGCCTATTCCCACTACCAGCGCGAAGTCCGCAAGGGCCGGGAGCCGCTGTCCTTCGAGGACGCCGTCGCGGCGGAAACGAACCGTCTCCGCGGAGAGGCGGAACGGATCCAGGCCGACGCCGGCTATGTCAGCGAGCGCCACCAGCAGTGGTCCTACCTGGCACGCGGGATCTACCTGCCGCAGGTGCAGGCCTGGATGGCCGCGCTGCCGCGGGAGCGCTTCCTCGTCCTCGAGAGCGAGGCATTCTTTGCCGACCCGGCAAGCGCGCTGCGGCAGGTCGCGTCGTTCCTGGGATTGCCGTCGCATCCGGCCGCCGACATCCCCGCCTACAACGCACAGCACTACGCCGAAATGCCCCCCACGCTGCGGCGACAGCTGGAGGCCTTCTTCGCCCCGCACAACGCCGCCCTGCAGGCATTCCTCGGCCGCGGCTTCTCGTGGGGACCGCCGTGAGCGCCGGCGCGCGGCCGAACTTCTTCCTCGTCGGCGGACCGAAGTGTGGGACGACGGCGATGTATACCTATCTGCAGCAGCACCCCGACGTGTTCATGCCGGAGCGGAAGGAGCCGCAC
>JBIOXT010000127.1:0-2068 GCA_044869795.1 bacterium
ACAGCCCGTTCTCCGCGGCGCGGCCCGCGTGAAACGGTTTGGTCATCGTCCCGAAGTTCTCGCGCAGCCCGGCGCCCATGCTGGCCGTGAGGCCAAAGGCGCGCAGCAGCTGATCGAGGTCGCACCCGGTCAACCGCGCAGCCGCGGCGGCCGCGCCGAACCCGCCCATCGTCGCCGTGGAGTGGAATCCATCGCGGTAGTGGCGGGGATCAATCGCGTCCGCCACGCGGCACGCAATCTCCACGCCGACGATGTAGGCGTCCAGCAGCGCAGCTCCGGACACCCCGGTGCCCTCCGCGACCGCTAGCGCAGCGGCCAGGACCGGGACGGTCGGGTGTGTCAGGAGGCCGTAGACGCTGTGGGGATCGGTCGCGAGCTGGGTGTCGTCATAGTCCATTGCGTGCCCGGCGGTCCCATTCGCCCACGCCGCCTGCTGCCGCGGCACGCGCACGGACGAACCCAGGACCGTGGCCTGCGGCCGCCCGCCGGTCTCGCGCAGATGCGCGCGCACCAGGGTGCCGCTCTGCTCGGTCGAGCCGGCCAGCATGACCGCGATCCCATCGACGAGGTGGTTCGTGGCGAGGGCCCGCACCGGGTCCGGGATGGCACGGGTGTCCAGCGCAAAGCGGGCAAGCTGTTCAGTCACGCCCAACGACGACAACCTCCGGCAGGATTGTATACAGTATTCACGCACAGGGTTGGAATTCCTATGCCGGCCATGGGATACTGTGGCACGTGGCGCGCCTGGCCGTGGTGATCGGCGATCCGACCGGCATCGGTCCTGAAGTGACCGCGAAGGCGCTGGCGGCGGCCCAGGGCCTCGAGGTCCTGCTCGTCGGCGACCTGCAGGTCTGGGAGGACGCGCGGCGGCTGACCGGAGTCTCACTGCCGGCGGCCCCCGCCGGCCGGCCCGCGCCGGTGGGTGCCTTCGTCCCGTTCGCGCACCTGCCGCCGGCTGATCGCGGCTGGCGGCCCGGCGCAATGAGTCCGGCAGCCGGCAAAGCCGCCGCGGGATGGCTGGAAGCGGCGGTCCGCCTGGCCCTCGACCGCGTCGTCGATGGCATCGTCTTCGCCCCGTTGAACAAGCAGGCCATCATTCGCGCCGGCTACCAGGTGCGGGACGAGTACGAGTTGTGCGCCGCGCTTACCGGCACGCGCGAGCACGACGAGATGAACGTCATCCCGCATCCCGCGCGCGCGGACGCCCTGTTATGGGTCGCCCGCGCCACGTCGCACGTCGCCTTACGCGACGTTGCCGCGGCCCTGAACCGCGATCTCGTCCTGCGCACAATCAGGATGGCACACGACGTTGCCTCCGGTGCAGGCGAGACCGCCCTGCGCATCGGCGTCGCCGCGCTCAACCCCCACGCCGGTGAAGGCGGCCTGCTGGGAGACGAAGAGCAGCGGATCATCGAACCCGCCATCCGCGCCGCGGCGGGAGAGGGCCTTCAGGTGTCCGGCCCGCACCCGGCTGATCACATCTTCCGCCTGGCCCGCGCCGGCCGGTTCGACGTGGTCGTGTCCATGTACCATGACCAGGCGCAGATCGCCACCAAGCTGCTGGGGTTTGACAGGGGTGTCTCGGTAGGCGTCGGCTATCCGTTCGTCATGACGACGCCGTCGCACGGCACCGCGTTCGACATCGCCGGCAAAGGGATCGCCGATGCCGGGCCCATGCGGCAGGCCCTCGCGGTCGCTGAGCGCCTAGCGTCACGCCACAGGAGACCACGGTGACGGCTCGAAGGCTCCCCGCGGGATGAGCGAACCGTCCGCGCTGGAAGAGGCCTGGCGAGGGTACCTGACCGGGACCCATCCGCTTCTCAAGCGGGAGCGGCGCATTTTCCGACTGCTGCCGTCAGCCCCCCGGTGCAAACTGTGCAACTCGCCGTTTCGCGGTATCGGCGGGGTGCTGATGCGGATGATCGGCAAGCAGCGCTCGCCCAAGAATCCCAACTACTGCAACATGTGCAACACGACCCTGCGGCGTTCCCAGGGCGGTGCCGAAGTCCCGCTGTCGCTGCTCTTCGCCGACGTCCGCGGCTCCACGACGCTGGCCGAGCGCATGACG
>JBIOXT010000128.1:0-3338 GCA_044869795.1 bacterium
CGCACGATCGGCGCGGCGGCGGCCCGCGACGTGACCGACCTCTTCGCCTGGCCGCCGCCGCTGCTGGACGAGGCCCGCGCGGAGACCGCCGCGGTGATCGACGCGGAGATCGATGGTGTGCGCGGCCTGGCGCACCGAACACTGGCCGCTCCAGCATCGAGAGTTCGCCTTGTGCAGCCTGCGCATCGTTGAGTAGGGTGTGGGGAGACATGGACCGGAAGATCCTGCACGTCGACATGGACGCGTTCTTCGCCGCGGTCGAGCAGCTGCGGCGGCCGGAGCTGCGGGGCAAACCGGTCGTCGTCGGCGGTGACGGCAATCCCCACAAACGCGGCGTCGTCTCCACGGCCTCGTATGAGGCGCGCGCGTTCGGGATCCACTCTGCGATGCCCCTGCGCACAGCCTTCAAGAAATGCCCGCAGGCGGTCTTCCTGCCCGTCGACTTCTCCGCCTACGGGGATTACTCTCGGCAGATCCGGGCGATCCTGCGCGAGTACACGGCGCTGGTCGAACCGCTCTCGCTGGACGAAGCGTTCCTCGACGTCAGCGACCGCCCTGAACCGGGCCTCGCCCTGGCCCAGGAGATCCGCGCGGTCATCAGGGCGCGGACCGGCTTGACCGCGTCGGTCGGCGTCGCCCCCAACAAGCTGCTCGCCAAGATCGCCTCCACCCTGCACAAGCCGGACGCGGTGACGGAAATCCGGATGGACACGGCGGCGGCGATGCTGCACGATCTTCCCGCCACCATCCTGTGGGGCATCGGCCCGAAGACCGCCGAGCGTCTGGCCGCGGCGCTGCATGTGCGAACGGTCGGAGAACTCCGCCGGATCCCCCTCCCCGCGCTCCAGGCGCTGCTCGGAGAGCATCACGGCGAATACCTCTACCACACCTGCCGGGGAGAAGATGACAGCCCGATCGTCACGGAGTGGGAACCGAAGTCGATCAGCAGGGAAACGACCTACCAGTGGGACACGCGGCGGCGAAGCACGATCGTCGATACGATTACGTCTCTGGTCGACGACGTGGCGGAGGAGCTGCGGCACGAGGGGTTCACCGCCCGGACGGTCACGGTCAAGATCCGCTACCGGGATTTTGCCACGCACACGCGGGCCCAGACCCTCCCCGCGCCGATCGATGACGCGGTGACGATGCGTGCGGCGGCGACCGGTCTGCTCGACCGGTTTGCGATGGATCGTCCGGTGCGGCTGGTCGGTGTGCGGCTGTCCAACCTGACCAAAGCGGAAACGGCCGCAGGAGGGCCCGCGGCCCGCACGAACAGTGAGGGCGGCCATCACCAAGCATGAACGTCATCCGGATCACCGCCGACCGCATCGATGAGCAACCCGAGGCGTCGCTGGCCGCCCTCCTGGCAGCCCCCGACGGCGTCGTCTGGGTCGACATGACCGGGCCCAGCGACGGCGATGTCGCGGTCCTCCGGGACGTCTTTCACTTCCACCCCCTGGCCATCGAGGACGCGTCCAAGCGGGAGCAGCGGCCGAAGGTCGATGAGTACGACGGGTACGTCTTCCTCACCATTCACGCCGCCGGCCGGAGCCGCACCGCCGACGGCGATCTGGCGCTGGACGAGGTCGACATCTTTGCCGGTCAGGGCTACGTCGTCACCGTCCATGCCGCGCCGATGACCGCGTTGGCCGACGCGCTGGGGCGGCTGCGCCGGTCGCCCGGCGCCCTGCGGGAGTTCGCCGACTTTGTCCTCTACACGATCGTCGATGCCTGCGTGGATTCATACTTCCCGATCATCGATGAGCTCGACGAAGTGCTGGACGGCATCGAAGACACCCTCCTGGCCTCGCCTACCCCCGAGACGCTGAACCGGCTCTTCGTCGCCAAGCAGGCGCTGGCCCACCTGCGGCGGGTCGCCGCACCGCTGCGCGATCTGTTCAACACGCTGACGCGGAGAGACTTGCCGTTCCTCCGCCCGCCGACCCAGGCGTACTTCCTCGACGTCTACGATCACCTGCTGCGGATCACTGATATGATCGACACCCAGCGCGATCTGCTGGCCGGCGCCATGGACATTTACCTCTCGTCGGTGAACAACCGCCTGAACGAGAATGTGCAGCGGCTGACCGTGATCACGGCCGGACTCGCCCTGGCCTCCGTCGTCACCGGCCTGTACGGAATGAATTTCACGCGACTCTATCCCGACACCCGCTGGGTGTACGGCTTCTGGTTTGCGCTGGGCCTGATCGCAGTGCTGGTGGCGACGATGGTCTGGATGTTCCGCCGTCTGAAGTGGATCTGATGCGGCCGTATCCGTCGTTCGGCTTTGTGACGCCGCGCACCATGGCCCTGCTGATCGACCAGTACGAACTGGTGATGGCGGACAGTTATCTGCACCAGCAGATCAACCAGCCGGCGACGTTCGACCTGTTCATCCGCCACCTCCCGCCGCACCGCTCGTTCCTGCTCAGCGCGGGGTTGGAGCCGGCCCTGTACTATCTGGAGCACCTCCGCTTCGATGATGACGCGATCGGCTATCTCCGGCAGCTCGGCACGTTCAGCGAGGCCTTCCTGGAGTACCTCCGCGACTTCCGGTTCACCGGCGACGTCTGGGCGGTTCCTGAAGGCGAGGTCTTCTTCCCGCAGGAACCGCTGCTGGAGGTCACGGCCCCCCGCATCGAGGCGCAGATCGTCGAGACGTTCCTCCTGAACACGCTGAACTTCGAGGTGATGGTCGCCTCGAAGGCGGCCCGGGTGGTGCTGGCGGCGGCCGGGCGGGCGGTGATCGATTTCTCCCCGCGGCGTGACCACGGCGCGGACGCGGCGCTGAAAGCCGCCAGGGCCTCGTATGTCGCCGGCTGCGCCGGCAGCTCCAACGTCCTCGCCGGCATGGAGTACGGCATCCCGGTGTACGGCACGATGGCGCACTCCTACGTCATGTCGTTTCCGGACGAGCTCAGCGCGTTCCGGGCGTTTGCGCAGGATTTCGCGCAGAACGCCTTCCTGCTCATCGATACGTATGACACGGTGCAGGGCGCGCGCCACGCGATCACCGTCGCGCACGAACTCGCCGGCCGCGGGCAGCGCCTGCGGGGGGTGCGCATCGACAGCGGGGACCTCGCCGGGCTGTCGCGGGAGGTGCGCGCGCTGCTGGACGGCCACGGGCTCGCCGACGTGCAGATCCTCCTGTCCGGTGAGCTGGACGAATACAAGATCGCGGGCCTGCTGGCCGCGGGGGCGTCCGCCGGCGCGTTCGGGGTCGGCACCGAAATGGGCACGTCGGGCGACGCGCCGTCGCTCGGCGGCGTCTACAAGCTCGTCGAAGACAACCAGGGGCCCAAGGTCAAACTCTCCACCGGAAAGGCGACGCTGCC
>JBIOXT010000129.1:0-8856 GCA_044869795.1 bacterium
CGGTGAGCAAGAACGGCAACATGCTGCTCAACGTCGGCCCGATGGCCGACGGCACGATCCCCGACATCCAGCGAGACCGGCTGGCGGGCCTGGGCGCATGGCTCGCGGTCAACGGCGAGGCGATCTACGGCACACGGCCCTGGGGCCGCGCCGAGGGCGTGGCGCAGGGCGACGACGGCGCCGCCATCCCGGTGCGGTTCACGCGGCGCAACATCATCCTGTTCGCCACCCTGCTGGGGACGCCGGCGGGGAAGCGGGTCGTGCTGAAAGATGTCGGGATCACGCCGACGCCGCGGGTCTTCATGCTCGGGGTACGAGAACCACTGCCGGTCCAGTTGCAAGGCCCTGATCTGGCGGTGACGATACCGCAGACCCTGCCGCCGGCGTCGGTGGCAGGGAACGCGTGCAGTCTCAAGATTCAGGGATGACCGCGGCGGCGGGCGCACCGTGGCGCCGGCGGTTTCGAGCGGCGAGAATTTCCCTGCCTTCGTGGGCGCGCGACGTCCCCCAGCGATGCCTCTACGGAACCAATGCGTCCGGGAAGTGGGAACTGTATGCCTGGGATCGCGCCCGCGATGCCCACCGCCAGGTGACGAGCCGTCCCACCGGTACCCTGCCCTGGTTCGGACGGGTCGAGCCCGGCGGCGCGCGGATCTGGTGGTTTGACGACGATGCCGGGAACGAGCACGGACGCTGGATGGCGGTTCCATTTGAGGGTGGTCCCGCGCAGATCGCCGTTCCCGATCTGCCCACCGCCTACAGCGCCGGGCTGGCGTTCGCTGCCGACGGCATCATGATCGTGGGGTCCTCGAATCCGGACGGTACCCGAGTTCACCTCACCCACGAGGGCCGCCGGCAACGTGAGCTCTACGCCCACCGGGAGCATGCCTGGGTGACCGGCGCCTCGCGCGACGGTACGCTGGTCTGCATCAATCATTCCGAGCATGGGGATGCCCGGCACCCGGCCGTCCGCGTCCTCAGCCTCGACGGGACGGTCGCAGGCGATCTGTGGGATGGACCGGGACTGGGTCTGGCCGCCGGGGAGTGGTCGCGGATGGTCGGCGATCAGCGGCTCATCGTCCACCACGAACGGCACGGGCTGCGGCGCCCGCTGATCTGGAACCTGGCCACAGGCGAGGCCGCCGAGACGCCGGTCGACCTGCCGGGGGAGGTCTCCGCCACCTGGTACCCGGACGGCCTGCGGCTGCTGCTGGTCCACGACTACCGAGCGCGGTCCGACCTCTATGTCTACGACCTCCGCACACAGCAGATCACCGCCGTCGAAACGGAACCCGGCACGATCACCGGAGCGCGGGTGCGTCCGGATGGCGATGTCTGGTATGCCTGGTCCCGCTCGTCGACGCCGCCGGAAATCCGCGCCGGACAGACCGTGCTGCTCCGCGCCCCGGGAGCGCCCGCCCCCGGGGGAACCGCCTACACCGACGTCGTGGTGGGACAGATCCACGCGCTGCTGGCTGAGCCTCCACGCCCGCGCCCCCATCCTGCGATCATGATCGTGCACGGCGGACCCGAAGCGCACGACCTGGACACGTATTCGGCGCCCGTGCAGGCCTGGGTCGACCACGGGTTTGCCGTGATCCTGGTGAACTACCGGGGCAGCAGCGGATACGGCCGCGCATGGCGCGATGCGATCACCGGCAACCCGGGATTCACGGAACTAGAGGATCTGTCCGCGGTCCGCGAGGCCCTGGTCGCCGCCGGTGCCATCGACCCACGGCGGCTGATCCTCTCCGGCGGGTCGTGGGGAGGGTACCTCACCCTGCTGGGATTGGGCCGGCATCCGGGGCGCTGGTCGCTGGGGATCGCCAGCGTGCCGGTGGCGGACTATGTCGCCGCGTACGAAGATGAGATGGATCCGCTCAAAGCCTACGATCGAGCGCTGTTCGGCGGCGCGCCCGATGAGATCCCCGATGTGTACCGGGATCGCTCCCCCATCACCTATGCCGGCGACGTCCGATCGCCGGTCCTAATTCTCGCGGGTGAGAACGACCCGCGGTGTCCGATCCGTCAGATCGACAACTACCTGGCGCAACTGTCGACGTTGGGCAAGACCTTCGAGGTGTACCGCTACGACGCCGGCCACGGGTCGCTGGTGATCGATGAGCAGATCGCTCAGGTGGAGCGGCAGGTGGCCTTTGCCGCGCAGCATCTGGGCACGCCGGCGCCGGCGTAGCGCCTCTCCCGGCAAGTTCAGCAGAGCTCACGAACCGGGTTTTCCCCCAAGGTCCAATGGGCATTACCTTTGGCTGATTCATTCCCCCATCGCTGGAAAAAACAGAGTTGCCCCAGGAAAGGAGAGTGGATCTATGCGCATTACGCTTGAGAAGGATGGCCAGACGCAGTTGCTCGACACCGAGAAGGATGCCGACCGGATCTCTACGCTGAAGGCTCAGGGCTGGCACGAAAAGGCCCAGAGCGAAGAGTCCGTTTCGCAGCCGGTCGTGAAGGGTGAGGCGAAGCGCTAAACCCTTCCTGTTTCTCGGTCGCGATGCACGGGCAGCGCCGGAGTTCGATGCCGGCGCTGCCTGCTGTTCCTCTCCGCTACACCAGCCGCGAATAGAACACGGCGACCGGACACGTCGCCCGGCGCAGGACGCGCACCGAGATGTTGGCCTCCGGGACACCCCCGGGCAGCGGGGCTCCCACGATGATCATCCCGGCGTCGACCGCCTTCGCTGCTGCCAACACCTCGGCGGCGGGTTCTCCCCGCCTGAGGACGGCTTGAGCGGTGATCCCCAAACTCGCGAGCAGGTTGAGGTCGGAGCGCAGATGCATCGCCTGTGGAATTCGCTGCGCGATCTGCTCATCGAGATCCAGCGGCAGCGCGGCCCTCTTCACCACATGCACGAGCGTGACCTCCGCCTGCACCCGCCGTGCCAGGCGCGCCGCAAACCGGAGGTCCTCGCGCCCCGGGGCCCCCGCCGCCGTCGCGACCAGGATGCGGTGCAGCCCCACCGGAACGGACGACACGGCCATGATCGCGGTGCTGCGGCGGCGTAGACTGGTATCCAGATCCGGCCGCACCAGCGGCAGGATGTTCATGGCGTCGTGATGTGCGAACATCACGATGTCCGGGAAGCGCCCGCGCAGGCTGTTCCACAGCGCTTCCGGCTCGGTCCAGACCTGCTCGTCGAGCTCTTCGGGGGTGACGCCCGGGATCGCATCGGCGAGGCTCTTGGCCGCCGCCTTGCCGTCGCTGGCCAGCAGCCGCACCTCCATGCCCTCCAGAGCGCTCAGCCGCCGGGCGAACTCCACCAGCGGGGACTCCGGCGTCGCCGAGCGCAGATAGACGTTGACCCGCAGCGGATCCGCCGGCAAGACCCGGTAGTGCTTCACGCCGACCCACAAGCGGTCTTCACGCAGCAGCGGCCCGGCATCGGAGCTGGGCAGCACAGCGACGATCGTGCGGGCCGACTCCTCCTCCGCGGGCGACAGCGGCGTGCGCGCCGGAATCGCCGTCTCCAGCCGCAGCCGCAGCTTGACGCGGTCTCCGGCAAACGTGAACTCATTGATGCGCGCCGGTCCGAGCGAAACATCGGGCTCCCCGGCCGACGTCGGCGCGAGGATAACCTCCTCAGGCCGGAAGTGGACGAAAAACCGCCGGCCGGCCTCGACGGCCTTTTCCTCCGGAGCGATCGGCAGGCGCAGGACCCCCACCCGCAGGCTGTCTTCGTGCGCGCGGCCGAGGAGCAGGTTGGCGTCGCCGAGCAGGCTGGCCACATACGGCGTCGATGGATCACGGTAGAGCGCCTCCGGCCGGCCGCTGGCGACAAGGCGCCCGCGCTGCACGATCCCGACGCGATCGGCCAGTTCGAACGCCTCCTCGCGGTCGTGGGTCACGAAGATAGTCGTGATCTTCAGCTCGCGTTGGATACGCCGCAGTTCACCCCGCAGGTAGGCCCGCGTGGTGGCATCCAAGGCGCCAAACGGCTCATCGAGCAGCAGCACGCTCGGCTCATAGGCCAGCGCGCGCGCCAGCGCGACCCGCTGCTGCTGGCCGCCGGAGAGCTGTGACGGATAGCGCGAATCCAATCCTCCCAGGCCGACCAACTCCAGCAAGCGCGCCCGCACGGCTGCGCGCTGGTCTTTGGCGGCCTTGCGGATCATTAGGCCGAACTCGACGTTCTCGGCCACGGTCATGTGCTGGAACAGCGAGTAGTTTTGGAAGACGAGCCCCACGCCGCGCTGCTGCGGCGGGAGCAGCGTGACGTCCCGGCCGTGCATGAGCATCCGCCCGGCGTCGACCTCGGCCAGGCCCGCGATCAGCCGGAGGATCGTGCTCTTGCCGCTGCCGCTCTCGCCCAGCAGCACGTAGAGTTCGCCGTCTTCGACTTCCAGGTGGACGCCGTCGACGACGGCCAGCGAGCCGAACCGTTTCGTGACCCCTTCCAGCACGATCGACATCAGACGGCCTCGCGCTCGGGACGCGCCGTGAATCGCAGCAGTGCGAAAAACAGGACGAAGGAAATAACGGTGAGCACCGCCGCAACCGCGTTCGCGGCCTGGACGTTGCCGGCTTCGAACATCGCGAAGACGTACAGCGGGGCGGTCTGCGTCCGCATCGCCAGGTTGCCTGACACCATCACCGTCGCCCCGAACTCGCCGAGGGAGTGGGCAAACGTCAGCAGCGACCCGGCAAAGAGACCGCCGCGCAGGGCCGGCAGCATGACGTGCTGGAACGTGCGCCACGGGCTGGCGCCCATCGTGTAGGCGGCTTCCTCGTAGGTCTTCTCGAGTTGATCCAGCACGGGTTTCACCGCACTGACCATGTAGGGGAAGTTGACGAACAGGTGGGCCATCAGGATGCCCAGGGGCGCAAACATCGGCCGGAAGCCGAGGGGATCCAGATAGCGGCCGAGCAGACCGATCGGCCCCCACAGCAGGAGCAGGCTCGTGCCGACGACCACGGTGGGGATCGCCACGGGCAGGCTGACGATCACGCTGAGCGCTCCCTGCCCGCGAAACCGATAGCGGGAGAGCACGTAGGCCGTGGCGGTGCCCAGCACCGCGTTGATGGCCGCCGTGCCCAGCGCGATGAGCAGGCTCAGCCGGAGCGCGAACAGCGCCTCAGGCGATCCCAGCGCGTCGAGGAACTGCGCGGTCCCGCCGCGCGCCGCGAAGATGAAGACGGCGGCTATGGGAAAGATCAGCAGCGGCAGCAGGTAGACGAAGACGAGGCCGACCGGCAGGATCGCCGGGCGCTTCCGCCGTGCGGTGATCGGCTGCATCACTTGCGCACCTCCACCAGGACGTGGGCTTTCCAGACGCCCTCGACGATGGCGGCATACGCCGCCGGCCATCCGCCGAGATCGGCCGCCGTGAACGGATGCGGGATCCGCCGAAAGGCCGCCGTCCCGGCGTTGAGCCGATCATCCACGCTGCGGAAGCCCGATCGCACGAACAGCCGCTGGGCCTGCCCGGACCAGAGGAACTCCAGAAACGCCCGGACCAGCGCCCGATCGCGCGGGGCGACGTTGCGGTCGACGAGCACGGCGATGTGCTCGCTGAGGATGGTCGCCGCCGGATAGACGACCGACCCCCGGATCGGCTTGCTCAATGTCTCCTGCTCGTAGGTGATGAGCGCATCGCCGAACCCCGCCTCAAACTGCGTGCGCACGGCGCGCGACGAGCCGGCCTGGTAGCGGACGTTCCGCCAGATCCCCAGCAGCTGCGCCTGCGCCGCTTGCGGGGTGCCGCCGGAGATCGTCACGGATCCGTACTCCGCGAGGATCGCCCACAGCGCGCCGCCCGACGTCAGCGGGTCGGGATGCGCGATCGCCACGCCCGGGCGGGCCAAATCCCGAAAGTCGTGGATCCGCTTGGGATTTCCCGGGCGCGTGACGATGATGAACGGCGTGCGGTTCACCACGCCGCCATGGGGAAAGGTCCGCCAATCGGTGCGCGCGATGCCGGCGTTGCGCAGGCGGAGGGCGTCCAACTCGTGAGACAGGATCGCGATCTGCGCGGGGGCGCCGAACAGCATCTGATTCGTGATCGTCCCGGAGCCCGCAAACGCGCCGAAGAACTCCAGCCGCTGTCCATGCTCGCGCTGCCACTTCTCGGCGAAGGCGGGAAAGATGCGCGTGGTCATCACTTCCCCGAGAATGCTGAACCCGTAGACGGTCAGGGTGCGCGGTGCGGCGGCCGTCCGAGGAGATGTGCATGCGCCCGCAAAGACGGCAGCGGCCACCACCGCGGCCAGCAGCGGCGCCTGCAGCCGTCGGTTCAGCGTCGTCTCCCCTTCCCCTGGCGAACCGGCGCGCGCAGCGACCGCTCCAGGCGCACCTCGTGTCCGACCATCTGCGCGAGCGTGGTGTGGTCGAGCACGCGTGCCGTGGCATCGCGGACTTCTCCCATCACGACACGGATGCCGCACGTCCCCTCGTCGGCGCACTCGTCGCACCGGTGGTAGGCGGTCTGGCTGACGCACGACATCGGCGCCAGCGGCCCGTCCAGCGCGCGCACGACCGGGCCGATCTGGATCTGCGACGGAGGCTTGCCCAGCGCGTACCCGCCCCCGCGGCCCCGCTTGCTGTACAGCAGCCCGTGGTGCTTGAGGTCGAGGAGGATCTGCTCGAGGAACTTCTGGGGGATGCGCTCTCCGGCGGCCAGGTCAGAGATCAGCACGCGCTTCCCCGGATGGGCCCGGGCCAGCGCGACCAGCGCTTTGAGACCGTACTTCGAACGCTTCGAGAGCATCAAACAAACCCTACTTTCTCTATTGAATTACTAGACTTATGGCCATAGGTTTCGCACCGATCCCCGCATTCCTGCCTGGACGTGTGGAAGATAACCGGGCGGCCTAGGGGGACTGGTCCTGAAAGGTCCGGCCCTCGTCGTCCCTCTTGCGCCTCGCCTCCTTGCTGTGGCGGACGACCGCGCCCGGGTCCTGGACCTGGTGCGGACGGGTCGCCGTCGACGAATCTGTTTTCGACGTTCCGCGTTTTCGGTGTCTGGCTATGGTCGCTCGGGCTTTCGTACGCATGGCCTCTCTCCCCTGGCGTGCTGCGAATATGTGCGTTGGCAGATTTACCCAGTCAGCGCGATGGGAGCAGCCTCGCGGCGTGCTAGTCTGGAGACGATGCCTGCCGTTCCATGGGCAACGTTCCGGCCGTATGTCGCGACCGCGGCAGTTTGGGCGACTGCCACTGCTGTGATGGTGGCTCTCCGGCCCTCGTTGCACTTTGCGACCATCGCCCTCCTCTATCTCCTACCGGTGTCTCTCAGTGCGCTGTGGTGGGGCCGCGGGCCGAGTCTGGTAACTAGCCTACTGTCGTTTCTGTCATTGAACTACTTCTTCTCGGCCCCGTATGGAACGTTCCATGTTGCCTCCACGCAGGACATCATCAGCTTGTTTGTCTTCCTCTTCGTCGCTGAAACGACGTCGCGGTTGATGATCGCGCAGTCCTCGATCGCCGGCGAGCGGCTGCGTCTGCAGCGCAAGGCCGCCGAGGCCGAGGTCCTGCGAAAAACAGACGAGCTGAAATCGGCTCTGCTCTCTGCTGTGTCGCATGACCTGCGGACGCCGCTGGCATCGATCCGCATCGCCGCGACAGGCTTGCACCACGACGCGCTCCAGGCCAACGAAGACGCCCGACGCGAACTGCTGGACCTCATCGACGACGAGGCCGAGCGACTGGATCGCCTGGTGACCAACCTACTGAATCTGTCGCGGATCGAAGCCGGCGCGCTGCGGCCGGACAAGGCGTGGTGCAGCCTCCACGAGGTCATCGCCCGGGCCGTCGACCACGTGCAGACCCGGCTGCGTGACCACCGCATCACGGTCGACGCGCCCGACACTCTGCCTCTCCTGCTGATGGACTTCACTGAAATCGAGGACGTCCTGGTGAACCTGCTCGACAACGCTGCCCGGCACTCACCCGATGGCACCGATATTCGGATTACCGCCGGCCGGCGCGATGGTGCGGTCCGTGTTCAGGTCGAAAACCAGGGACTCCCCATTTCGCCCGATGCCGCGGACCGGATCTTCGACCGGTATTACCGCGGGCAGCGCGACCGTGCAGGCTTTGGCCTTGGGCTGGCCATCTGCAAGGGGCTTGTCGAGGCGCACGGGGGCCGGATCTGGGTGGAACACCCGGGGCAACCCGGCGCGCGCTTCGCGTTCACGATTCCACTGAGTGAGCCTCCCGCGATACCGACGCCGGAGGTAGGCGCGGAGCCCTGATGGCAGGGGCGCGAATCCTCGTTGTCGACGACGAACCCCAGATCAGGCGCGCCCTGACGCGGACGCTGGAAGCCAACGGCTATGAGGTACGTACGGTGGCCACCGGCGAGGACGCTCTGGCGTCGATCGGTTGGCATCCGGACGTCATCCTCCTGGACCTGATGCTCCCAGATCTGAACGGCCTTGAGGTCGCGCGCCGTTTGCGCGTTCACGCGGCTACGCCGATTCTCGTGCTCTCGGCGCGCGGCGCGGAAAAGGACAAGGTGACGGCGCTCGACTACGGCGCCGACGACTACGTGGCCAAGCCGTTCGGGCCGGAGGAACTGCTCGCGCGCATGCGGGCGGCGCTGCGGCGCTCGCTCGGCCAGGAAGCCGCGCTGCACGGCAAGCTGACGCGCGGCGACCTGACCATCGACTTCGATCGCCGGCGCGTGCAGTGCGCGGGCGCCGAGGTCAGACTCACGCCGAAGGAGTTCGAGCTCCTGACGCTGCTGGTGACGCACGCGGGGCGCGTGCTCACACACCGATCGATCCTCAAAACGATTTGGGGCAGCCACACGGCCGACCAGCCCGAACATCTGCGCGTGTTGATCGGGCAACTGCGGAAGAAAATCGAGCCCGATCCGGCGAAGCCGCGCTACCTGCTGACC
>JBIOXT010000130.1:0-6581 GCA_044869795.1 bacterium
GTCGCCTCCGGTCAACGCCGCGGTGCCGGCCCCCCCATCGGGCGTGTCGCTGTTGTTCAGCGAGGCGGTCGACCCCGCGTTCACGACCATGACCGTGCTCGATTCCGGCGGGCGCCGCGTCTCCGGATCACTGCGCGTTTCTTCCGGCGGCCGCCGCCTCCGTGTCGCCCTGCAGCCGCTCCCCAAGGGCGTCTACACCGTCCGCTGGCGGGTGCTCTCGGCCGTCGATGGGCATACAACCGTCGGCTCGTACGCGTTTGCGATCGGCGTGCCCGCGCCCGCCGGGGAACCGGCGGCGGGACGAAGCCCGCCGCTGCTGCAGGTGATCCTGCGCTGGATCAGTTATGTGAGCGCACTGCTGCTGGCAGGGGTGGCCTTCTTCGCGTATGCGGTTGTCCGTCCCGCACTCGCGGAGGCCGAACCCCACCTGGCCCTCTCCGTCGAAGAGGCCGCGGCGGAGTCGATCCGCCGCCTGTCCGTGCCGTCGGCCGTGATCCTCATCGGTAGTCTGGCCGCCGGCTTTGTCGTTCAGGTGCGCGACCTGTTCGACGCCTCCCTCGGCGCGGTGCTGCGGGGCGGGCAATTGCCGGCGATGCTGGCCGGTACGAAGCTTGGCTGGAGTGTGCTCCTGCAGTCGGCGATGGCCGCGGTCCTGCTGGTCCCGCCGACGCGGCGCGGACGCGTGCTGCGCATGGCCGCGGTGATCTGGGCGGCGGTCGCCGGCGGGCTGGCGCTGATCGCGTCCAGTCCGCAGACCGGCGGTGCGACCAGTCAGCACTTCCTGCACTTCGCCGCCCTGCTGCTCGTTGGGACCGTGTATGGGTTGATCAGCGTAATGGCCGCGATCATCCTTCCGCTGGTCCCCGATCTCCAACTCCCGCAGGCCGCCTGGGCCGCACCGGCGGCCGGGGCGATCCTCCTCATCGGCATCACCATGAATGCGCATGCCGGCGGGGAGGGGTGGGTGGCGATCGGCGCCGATTGGATCCACCTGGCCGCGGCGGCGATGTGGATCGGCGGGCTGGCGGCGCTGGTGGTGACGCTCCGCACCGCGCCGCCTGAGCTGCGCAGCGGGACCGCGCGGACCCTCGTCCCGCGCTTTTCCACCGCCGCGGGAATCTCGCTGCTGGCGCTGGCCATCACAGGATCGTACAGCGCCTGGCTCGCCATCCCCGCGTGGTCGGGATTCGTGCAGACCCTCTACGGCCGCACGCTGCTGGTCAAGCTCCTGCTCCTGCTCCCCTGGATCGGGCTGGGCGCGTTCAACCACTTTGTGATGCGGCCCCGGCTGGCGCGCGGCGGGAGCCCCCCGGTCGTGCGGCGATTCGTCCGCCTGCTCGGCGGTGAGGTGGCGCTCGCGGCCGCCGTCCTGCTCGTGGTCGCGTCGTTGACGATCACGCCCCCGGCGCGGGTGACGATGCCTGCCGCGGCCGCCGGCGGGCTTCGCCTCGCCGGCATCAGCGGCGACCTTCGCCTGCGGCTCTCGGTGTCACCGGCGCGGGAAGGCTGGAACCGGTACGAGGTCGCCGTGGACCGCGCCGGATCCCCCGTGCGCGTGGATGGACGCGTGCAGCTGCGCTTCACGAAGCTCGATGAGCAGCAGGGGCCGTCGACGCTCGTGCTCACTCCCGCCGGTGTTGGGAGCTATCGAGGAGAAGGAGCCGATCTCGGCCTTCCGGGCTGGTGGCATGTCGACGTCATCCTCCGCCAGCGAGGCCGGGCCGACATGACGGTAGAATTTCCCCTGTTCTTCGAGGGCGGTCCCGCCCGCGGTGCGGACGCGGCGGCGGCACGGTTGCTCTCCGCCGCCACGGAACGTGCAGGGAAGATTTCGTCATGGCGCGAGGTGGTTGAAATCACCGACGGCGGCGGCGGTACCGTGGTGACGCGGTTCGAGTTTTCGTCGCCCGACCGCATGCACTACGTCACATCATCGGGGGCGGAAGCCATCGTCATCGGTACGACCCGGTACGTCCGTGAGGGTGGGCGCTGGACCAAGGACACGCAGCCGCTGCCGATGCACGTCAGCGGTCCATATCTCGAGTACCTGCCCGACGCGGAGCAGGTCCTCACCGGCATCGAAGATCGGTGCGGGAATGAAGCGTGCCGGGTTGTCTTGTGGCAAGTCCCCTCGGCCGGCGCGAGATTCGCGGGTTGGATCGGGGAGTCGACGCACGTCATCTACCGGCTGCAGATGGTAGCACCGTCCCACTACATGACGGCGAAGGCGTTCGACTTTGATGCGCCGGTCGTGATTGCGCCACCATGACCGGGGTCATTACCGAAACGGGTCAGACCTGTGACGCAGCCGTTACGCGGTGAGGTGAGTCTGGGCATAGAGGTTCATGCGTGGAGGGGACGATGATGCACAGGATCGCATGGTTCGTCGTGGTCGCAGTGCTGTCGCTGGCGGCCGGCGTGTTTGCCCAGGGCTACGGCGGGTACGATTACAGTCCGCCGGCAGGGGCATCGACGGTGATGGAAGCGCTGAAGACCGCCCAGGCGCATGCGACGTTTGCCGCACAGTCCGAAACGCTCGCCGGAGTGCGGTCACATCTGGCACACGTCGTCAACTGTCTGGAAGGCGCGCGCGGAGCCGATTTCAACGCCCGCGAGGGCAATCCGTGCGAGGGGCAGGGGAACGGGATCATCCCCGATTTGACTGCCCGGGGCGCCCAGGCCGCCAAGGCATTGAGTTCGGCCCGCGAGGCGAACACGGCCGCGCTGGCCGGTCTGAAGATATCCGATCTCGCGCAGGCCAAGGCCGGGGCGAACAAAGTGGCCACGCTGCTGAGCACGGCGATGAAGGATCTTCCGCAGTAACCCGGCGGCCTCGTGGTCTATCGCGGCCCCCTCCGTGGTACGAACCGGGTAAGAGTCGTGCCCGGAGGGCCGCCATGCTTTGTCGTTCGTGCGGGCGAATGAACAGGGATGAAGACTTGTTCTGCAGCGGCTGCGGCACCAAGCTGCTGCGCGCCCGCGTCTGTCCTGCCTGCGGCTCCAAGAACCGGCACGACGCGGCCTTCTGCGGATCCTGCGGCATGGTGCTGTCCGATCTGCCCACGGTCTGCGACCGCTGCCATGCCCCGCTCGCCCACGGCGATCGGTTCTGCGCATCCTGCGGGATGCAGGTCATGCCCGGGCAGGTCTGCCGCACCTGCGGTGCCTTCAACCGTGAAGACGCCAGGTTCTGCAGCCACTGCGGCGCGACGGTTCCCCTGGCAGTTTCCGCCTCCTAAGCGTTCCCCGTTTCGGTTTGAGCGGGCGGCGCCACACCTAAATATGCTATGTGGTCACCACGACAGCGCGCCTTGACGCCGAAACGATTGCCGCCCACGCGCACCGCAGTTCCAGCATTGCCGACTACGGTGCGCTGGTCGAGCGCGCCGCCGGCGCGCAGCTCGTGCTCATCGGCGAAGCCTCACACGGCACTCACGAATTCTACGCCACCAGAGCAGACCTCACCCGGCGGTTGATCGACGAGTACGGCTTTCGCCTCGTCGCGCTCGAGGCGGACTGGCCCGATACCCTGCGGGTCCATCGCTACGTCACCGGCCGTAGCCACGAGCGCGGTGCGGATGCGGCGCTTGGTGACTTCACACGGTTCCCGAGCTGGATGTGGCGCAACACCGTGATGGTCGACTTTGTGGAGTGGCTGCGCCGGTGGAACCTGCGGGCCGGTCGGGTGCAGGCGCCCGCCGGCATCTTCGGGATGGACCTCTACAGCATGCACGCATCGATCGAATCCGTGCTCCGGTACCTCGACACGGTCGACCCTGATGCCGCGCGCCGGGCCCGGCAGCGGTACGCCTGTTTCGAGTTTTTCGGCGCCGACCCGCAGGTCTACGGGTACGCCGCGGCGCGCGGGCAGGCGGAGTCCTGCGAAGATGAGGTCGCCGCGCAGCTCGCCGAATTACGCCGCAGGCAGGGCGAGTTGATCAGCCGGGATGGGCAAATCGCCGAAGACGAATTCTTCTACGCCGAGCAGAACGCGCGGCTGGTGGCCAACGCGGAGCGGTACTACCGCTCGATGTTCCGCGGCCGCGATGAATCGTGGAACCTCCGCGATCAGCACATGACCGAGACGCTGGGTGCACTGGTCGCTCACTTCGACCGCGGGCGGACGAAGGTCGTGGTCTGGGCGCATAACTCCCACCTCGGCGATGCCCGCGCCACCGAGATGAGCCGGCGGGGGGAATGGAACGTCGGCCAGCTCGCCCGCGAGCATTACGGCGAACGCGTCTTCGGAATCGGGTTCACCACCTACTCGGGTACCGTTACCGCGGCGCGTGACTGGGGCGATCCGGCCGAACGCCGCGGGGTCCGGCCGGCCCTGGCCGGCAGCTACGAAGAACTCTTTCACCAGACCGGCGTGCCGCAGTTCTGGCTCGATCTACGCGCATGCACGGCAGCCACAGAGGTGCTCCGCGAGCGGCGGCTGCAGCGTGCCATCGGCGTGATCTACCGGCCGGAGACGGAACGCGGGAGCCACTACTTCGAGACGTGTCTGCCCGACCAGTTCGACGCCCTGATCCACATCGACGAGACCCGCGCGCTCGAGCCCCTGGAGCGGACCAGCGAATGGGAGCGGGGGGAGCTCCCTGAGACCTATCCGAGGGGTCTGTGAAGCTGGGGCGCGAGGTCGAAATCGCCACCCGCGGGGCGGTCCTCAGCGGGAATCTCACCGTGCCCGACGCCGCCGGCGGCATGGTCCTCTTCGTCCATGGCAGCGGCAGCAGCCGGCATAGTCCCCGCAACCGATTTGTCGCGGAAACCCTGAATGCCGCGGGTCTGGCGACCCTGCTGTTCGACCTGCTCACGCCCGAGGAAGAGGCCCTCGACAACTACACCCGCGAGCTTCGATTTGACATCCGCCTCCTCGCCGATCGTCTCGGTGCCGCAACCGACTGGGCCTTGCGCGATCGGGAGCTGCGCGGCCTGCGCATCGGCTATTTCGGTTCCAGTACCGGAGGAGGCGCGGCCCTGGTCGAGGCGGCCGCGCATCCGGAACGGGTCGGCGCCGTCGTTTCCCGGGGCGGCCGGCCGGACCTTGCCGGTGCGGCGCTGCCCGGCGTCCGGTCTCCGACACTGCTGATCGTCGGCGGGGCGGACGACGTGGTCATCGAATTGAACCGCGAGGCGATGGGGCAGATGCGGTGCGAGGTCAAGCTGGAAATCGTGCCCGGCGCGACGCATCTGTTTGAGGAGCCGGGGACCCTTGAAATCGTCGCAGGGAGTGCGCGCGACTGGTTCGTGGACCATCTGGTCGGCAACCATGGCTGAGGAGTCCAAGGTCGAGGAAAAGCAGACGCCGATCCAGCCCGATGAGCGGCGGGCTGCTGAACGGTTGAAAGAACAGGAAGACGTGCAGCGGGCGCTGCGGGAAACGGGCGGCCAGCCGGCCGCGGGAGCCGTCACACTCGCGCCCAAGGATAAGCTCCGCCTCTGGAGCCACCTGATTGTCGTCGTCGGATTGGCCGCCGTGTACTATCTGCTTCGCTTGAACACGTTCAGGCTGCCGGCCGGGGCGCTGTCGCTCGTGGAGCGCGCCGTCCTCGGCGCGATGAGCGTCGTCCTGCTCCTCGCCGCCAGCCGCGCCGTGCACGCCTACTTCCTCAAACCCGTCGACGACGCGGTCGTCCGCTACAATCTGTCACGCATCCTCCGGCTGGTGGTCGTGCTCGGGCTCGCCCTGATTGCGATCTCCGTGCTCTTCGCCAACTGGTACTCGGCCGTCGTGTCGCTGGGCGTCATCTCCCTCATCCTGGGGCTGGCCCTGCAGACACCGATCACCAGCTTCATCGGATGGGTCTACCTCCTGATCCGGCACCCCTACCGGGTCGGCGATCGGATCAAGATCGGCGACGCCAGAGGCGACGTCATCGACGTGAATTACCTGGACACCACGTTGTGGGAGTTCCGTGGCGAGTACTTGTCGACCGACCATCCCAGCGGGCGCATCATCAAGTTCCCCAATTCCCTTGTTCTGAAAGAGACCGTCTACAACTACTCCTGGCCGCTGTTCCCGTACATCTGGAACGAGATCAAGGTCCTCGTCGCCTACAACAGCGATTTCGAGTTCGTCGCAAAAACGATGCGGGACGTGGTCCAGGAAGACCTGGGCCAGGCTATGCTGGAGCGCGTGCGCGTGTTCCGGGCCCTCCTCGAGCAGACGCCGGTCGATGAGCTCGAGGTGCGCGAGCAGCCGTCGGTGTTCTTCCGGCCCGTGGAGAGCTCGTGGATTGAGGCGGTCGTCCGCTATGTCGTGCCGCCGCGGGAAGCCGGGCGCATCAAGAATCGCATGATCGCCAAGATCCTTGATCGGCTGAATGCGGAACCCGACCGGGTGAAGTTCCCCAAGGACAACCTGCGATGACCCGGCGAATTATGTGACATGCCTACCAAGCTCGATCACCCGCTGAAGCGCGAACTCAAGGTGAACGGCAAGCCCTACGTCCTTACCATTTCGCCTGATGGCCTGAAGCTGGTCCCCAAGGGAAAGCGAAAGGGCCAGGAGCTGGCATGGAAAGATCTTATTAGCGGCCAAGCCGCTCTTGCCGTCGCGCTGAATGCGTCCCTAG
>JBIOXT010000131.1:0-2221 GCA_044869795.1 bacterium
GTCTTCCTGGTGCCGCTCCTCTGGGGCATCACCCTCATCACGTTCGTCATGATGCGAGTGCTGCCGCCCAGCCCCGTCTACCTGCTTGTGGGGATCCACGCCACGCCCGAAACTGTCCAGGCCATCACCGCGGAATTCGGTCTGGATAAGCCGCTCCACGTGCAGTACGCGATCTACATGAGCCGGCTGATCCGCGGCGATCTCGGGGTGTCGTTCCGCACGGGCAATCCGGTGCTGGGCGACCTCGCGGCTCGATTTCCCGCCACGTTTGAATTGGTCACATTGGCGTTCGTCGCGGCCGTCATCTTCGGGGTCACGTTGGGCGTCGCGGCGGCGCTGCGGCGGGGCGCGCTGGAGCACGCCGCGCGTGTCTTTTCGTCCATCGGTGTTTCCACACCGTCGTTCTGGCTGGGCCTGGTCTTCATCTACGTGTTCTTCTATCGCCTGCGCATCCTCCCGGGGCCCGAAGGTCGGCTGGCTCTCGGTATGACGGTTCCTATGCACGTGACCGGCCTCTACCTGGTGGATAGCCTTCTGGCGGGCGACTGGGCCGTGTTTCAATCCGCCGTCCTCCACCTCGTCCTGCCGGTACTGACGCTCGGCCTGGTGGTCGCCGCGCCGCTGGTCAGTATCACGCATGCGGCGGCGGCGGAGGTACTAGGCTCGGACTTCATCTGGTACGCGCGCGCGATGGGATTGCCCGATCGGACGGTGCGTGCCTACACGTTGCGCAACGCGCTGCTCCCGGTCGTGACGGTGGTGGGCGTGCTCTACAGCCGGCTGCTCGGTGGCGTGGTGTTGACCGAGACGATCTTTTCCTGGAACGGGGTCAGCCAGTACGCTGTCGAGTCGCTGTATCGCAGCGATTTCAACGGGGTGCAGGGCTTCACGCTGCTGATGGCCCTCATCAGTGTCGTCGTCTATCTGATCGTCGATCTCCTCTACGTGGCCTTTGACCCCCGGATCACGTACGCGTGATCTGAGGGAGCGCCGCGGATGCCGGTGGACTTCTTGCGATTCGCCCGCCGGGATGGCGCGACGGCCCTCGGGCTGTCGATCGTGGGAGCCATCATCCTGACGGCGCTCGCGGCCCCGTGGTTCGGGCTGCGTCCGCCTGAGCAGTCGTACTTTGATGCCTTCCTGGTCCGACCGAGCCGCGCCTACTGGTTCGGCACGGACAGCAATGGGATGGATGTCTTCTCCCGGGTGCTCTACGCGCCCCGGATCGATCTGCTCATCGCCGTTGCGGCCACGGCGCTGGCGATTGCGATCGGCGGCCCGCTGGGGCTGATCGCCGGATTCTACGGCGGCTGGGGCGGCGATCTCATCGTGCGCGTGGTCGACGTGATGCAGGCGTTTCCGGTCTTTGTGCTCACGCTGGCGCTGGTGGCGGTCACGGGCAACAACATCATCAGCGTCATCTGGGTGATGGCCCTGGTCGAATTTCCGGTCTATTTGCGACTGCTGCGCGCAGAGGCGTTGACTCACCGCGACCGGCAGTATATCCGGGCGGCGCGCACCGTCGGCAACCCGAACTGGCGAATTGTCGTGCGCCACCTGGCGATCAATTGCCTGACGCCGGTCTTCCCGCAGGCGGCCATCCACGTCAGCACCGGTATGCTGACCGTCGCCGGCCTGGCATTCCTGGGCGTCGGTATCCGTGTGCCGACACCCGAGTGGGGATCGATGATCGCCGTGGGTGCGCCGCGCATGGTCAGTGGGGAGTGGTGGCCGTCGGTCTTCCCCGGGATCGCGCTCGTCATCACGGCGTTTGGATTCAACTTGCTGGGACGCGGTCTGCAGGCGTATCTAGATCCGAGGCGTCCCTAGTGGGCCCGCTCTTGGATGTCCACGACCTGCACACCCACTTCTTCACCCGCCGGGGTGTCTTCGAAGCCGTCCGGGGCGTGAACCTCCGCCTGGACCAGGGCGAGATCCTGGGGCTCGTGGGGGAGACCGGCTCCGGCAAGAGCGTGACAGCGCGTTCGATCATCCAGCTTGTGCCGCCGCCGGGACAGATCGTCCGCGGCCGTGTGGTCTTTGACGGGCGCGACCTTGTCCGGGAGCCCGCGGACGCCGTGCGCCTCTTGCGCGGTAAAGAGATCGGCATCGTCGTCCAGAACTCGCGTGCGGCGCTCAACCCGGCGCGGCGCGTCGGCGACCTGATGGCCGATGTGATCCGCGCCCACCGTCGGGTTGACCGCGGCGGGGCCGCGGATGA
>JBIOXT010000132.1:0-2642 GCA_044869795.1 bacterium
CGAGGGCCGGACCCAGTATGCCTCCGATCCACCGGAGCCGCGCAACCACGTCATCGCCGTATGCGCCAAACCGCAAGACGGCCCCGATGCCTTCGTTGATCGAGCAGTAGGCCACAGCGTCCGACGACTCGTCACGGACCTCAAACACCGGCATCGACGGCGAGATGATTCCGGCCATCGGACCGACGGCGCCGGATGGATGTGAACTGCGCAGAGCGATCCCTTCCCGGTCAAGCAGCGCGGCCGCCTCATCAGGGGACGAGGCCCATCCTTCGAGGATCGCCGCCCCGATGATCGCCCCGCGCATCGGTCCGCACAACGCGGGCACGGCAATCGGCGGGCCGGCATGCAGCACGGTCGGTTCATTCCCATCCAGCGCCGGGATCGCGTCGCCTGCGGGCCGCACTCTGGTGAGGACTGGGGACGCGGAAGCGAGTCGTGCGAGCGCCCGTGTATTCGCCTCCGCGATACGTTCGGACAGATCGGCGCTCATGTGCCTGTTGCGGTGTAGGCGACGGGCATCGTAGCGGGCGTATGGCCGGAACCATCAAGTGCGACGAGCGTCTCCAGCAGGACTTGGGCTCCCGCGGCGGCGGCGGGCCACGGTGTGGATTCTGCCGGCGCATGACTGATGCCGCCGGTACTCGTGACGAAGATCATCCCCGCCGGAATGAATCGGGCCAGGACTCCTGCGTCGTGTCCGGCCCAACTGGTGAGCGTCAGCGGCTCGTGACCGGATGCGGCCATGGCCCCTAGGATGACCTCGCGCACCTGTGCGTCCAGCGGCTGCCCCGGCGAGCGGGACCATGGACCGATCGAGACCGACACGCCTGATCGCTTAGCAATCTCGGCCGCGCGCGCGGTCACGTCGGCAGCCAGGATCTCGAGCAGGCCATCGTCGGGGCTTCGCAGGTCGAGGCTCAGCACGACGCGTCCCGGCACGACGTTGCGGGCGTTTGGGGTTACGTTGAACAGCCCCACGGTTCCGACGGCGCGTCCCCCCGTGCCCGCGGCGAGCGATTGCACCGCCAGGACAACCTCCGACGCTGCGACCAGCGCGTCGCGGCGGGCATCCATCGGCGTCGTCCCCGCATGAGCGGCGCGCCCGCTGACGGTGACCAGGCTGCCGCGCTTGCCGGCGATGGCGTCCACCGCCGCAACGCTGCGTCCCGATCGTTCCAGCACGGGGCCCTGCTCAATGTGCGGTTCCAGATATGCGACGACCTCCCGCGGCACCGCGGCGTGGGGAAGGCCATGGGCCCGTGCCTGCAGGTACGAGGCCGCCGACTGTCCCGTCGCATCGTGGAGTTCCTCCAGCCGCCGTCGTCGAATGTCGCCGACCAGCGCGCTCGATGCGAGGGTGCCGACCCCGAAGGCGTGGCCCTCCTCTTCAGGAAACCCGAGCACGGCCAGCCGATGCCGCAGACGGACTCCCTGTTCATGCAGGGCCTGCGCCGCCTCGATCCCGGCCACGACGCCGTAGGCGCCATCAAGGATGCCGCCCTGGGGGACCGTGTCCAGGTGCGACCCCACCAAAAGCGCGGCGTCGAGGGTCCCCGGCCGGGTGCCCAAGAGGATGCCGAATTCATCCACTCCCGGTTCCAGCCCGGCTTCGCGCATCCATTGGGCGATTACTCGGAACGCCTCGGTCTGGGCGGGGGAAAATGGCAATCGGGTCACGCCGCCGGAGGGATCGCGGCCGATTTCACCAAGCCGCTGGAGGCGTTCGCGCAGCCGGTTGGCAGCAATTTGCAGGGTCACTGGAGAATGGTGTTCCGTATCTACATATGGCTGCCCTCCACAGGTCCGACAAAGTCTGGTATTTGAGGCGCCACGACTTCCTGGCCGGCCTTGAGGACGCCGAGGTGCAGGCGCTGGCCGACCGCGCCCAGATGCGGGAGTTCCAGCGCGGCAAGGTAATTCTGCATCCAAACTCACGGCCGGAGATGGTCTATCTCATCAAGGAAGGCCGGGTCAAGATTTCGCGGTACTCTCCTGACGGCCGGGAGCAGATCCTCGCGCTGCTCGAATCCGGGGATTTGTTCGGCGAACTCACGCTGATCCACGAGCGCGAACCCGTCCACGTCGAGGCGTTTGAGGACACCCTCATCTGCACGATGCCCCGTCCCGACTTCGCGGCGCTTGTTGAACGCCGCCCCGAATTGATGCTCCACGTGATCAAGGTGATGGCCGAGCGGCTGCGTCAGGCGGAGGACGAGATCGCGGATCTGGTCTTCCGCGATGTCCCGGGTCGCGTTGCTGCGCTCCTGCTCCGGCTCGGCGAGGAATACGGGGAGCGGGATTCCGATGGGCTGCGCTTGACGCTGCGCCTCACCCATCAGGACATCGCCAGCATGGTGGGAGCGACGCGGGAGACGATCACGACAACTCTGAGCCGCTTTCGGGACGCCGGCCTGATCGCAGTCGACCAGCACTACATCGTCATCCTCGATCCCAACGGGCTCCGCGCCGCGTCGGCCCAGCGCCGGCGGTCTGGTGATGCCATCTGAGGGGGCTGTGATGGAACTCGCAATGATCGGATTGGGCCGCATGGGCGGCAACATGGCCGAGCGGTTGCTCCGCGCCGGGCACACCGTGGTACCGTATGCGCGCCGCCCGGAGGTCCTCGATCGCTTCAAACG
>JBIOXT010000133.1:0-7306 GCA_044869795.1 bacterium
TCATGGGCGGGACGTTCGATCCGGTGCACTACGGCCACCTCGTCACTGCGGAAGAGGCGCGCGCGCAGTTCCGGCTCGACCAGGTCCTGTTCGTGCCCAATCGCTACCCCCCGCACAAGGCGCTCGATGGGGTCAGTTCCCCCGAGCATCGCTACACAATGGCGCTGATGGCGACGGTGACCAATCCCTACTTCGGCGTCTCGCGGATGGAGATCGATCGCCCGGGCGCGTCGTACACGATCGACACCCTGCTCGCGCTGCGGGCGGAGTACGCGGCAGGAGACCTCTTCTATATCACCGGCGCGGATGCGATTCTGCAGATCGTCCGTGGAGAGTGGGAGCGGTCCGCGGAACTGCTGACCCTGTGCCAGTACATCGCGGCCAGCCGGCCGGGGTTTGTCCTGCAGGCGGACGAGCTGGCGCGGCGCAACGTCACCGGCGCCCGGCTGGAGAACGTGCACGTCATGGAGATCCCGGCCCTGGCGATCTCCTCGACCGACATCCGCGCGCGTGTCGCGACCGGCCGGCCGATCAAGTACCTCGTGCCGGAGGCGGTGGAGACCTACATCATCAAACACGGCCTCTACCGGCCGGGTCCGCCGACCTCGTGACGAGTCCGCGCGACCTGGCGCTGCTGGCGGCCGACGTGATGGACGGCAAGCGCGCCGACGACGTCGTGGTCCTCGACGTGGGACGGCACACGCCTGTCGCAGATTACTTCGTCATCGGCTCCGCTCAGACGGCGGTGCAGATCCGGGCCGTCGTCGAGGCCGTGGAGGAAGAACTGACGGCGCAGGGCGCCCGTCCCGTCAACCGCGAGGGCGACCCCCGCGCCCGCTGGGTCCTCCTCGATTTCGGCGCCGTGGTGGTTCACGTCTTCGGGCCGGAGGCACGCCGGTACTACACGCTCGAGCGCCTGTGGGCGGACGCGCCGATCCTGGAACGTTAGGGCGGCAACTGGGAAACGCGGAAACGGGGAAACGAGATCAGCAATGCTCGTGTCGTTCAGACAGGCCGCACCGCAAGATGTGGATTTCCTTGTCGGCGTGTACGAGCAGGCATATCGGGGCGGGTACTCCGCATGCTTCGACCGCTACGGCGCGATTGGTCCGCAGGACTTCTGGTGGGTGCAATCTGAGAAGTCCGTCTCGCTGATCGAGATCGACCGGGCGCCGGCGGGGTTGATCGTGGTAGGGAAAGACCGCACGCAGGTGGTTGTCGAAGAACTCATCCTCAGCGGGACGGCGGACCGTCGGTCACGCGCCCGCGACGAGCTTGCCAAGCGTTTGTACGATCATGTGCTCCAGTTGTTCAAGAGCGCGCGACAGGACCGGATCCTGCTGCGCGCGACGGAAACGAATCCCGCTGCACTGGCGCTGGCTGAGGAGTTTCAATTTGCCTTTCTGAACGCGCTTGTCGTCGCGGTCGGAGCGGCGCGTCTGGAGACCGCAACACCGGCAGGGTACACGATCCGGCGGGCGGGACCGGAAGACGCCCGGCAGGTTGCACGGCTGACCGACGAACTCGGCATTGCGCCCGCCGGGCTGCGACGGGCGAAACCGAAAAAAGATGAAGCCCAGGCGTTCGTGTGGCTCGCCGAGCGCGACCGCTATGCCGCCGGTCTAGCCGAAGCCCGTCTTCGGGACGGAGTAGGGTGGTGGGCAGTTGCCATTCGCGAGGCCCACCGCAGGAAGGGGGTCGGTGCCGCGCTGGCGTTTGCTGCTCTGGAGTTCTGCCGCGCGCGGAAGGTTAGACCGATCACCACTTACTGGGCCCTTGACCCCGGCGCCGCTCGTCTCGCCCAGCGGCTCGGTGCAACGACCGAACGCACCTACCTCTATCTGCAGAAGAGCATCTAGTAACTCGTTCCGGAACGAGTTGTGTTCTGTCCCTCGAATTAGTGATGTGTTCGATATTGACACGATCGAGAATAGGCCAACGCTTTGCCCAGCCGCATTCTCCACGAGTGCCAACACGCGCACTAGATTCACCCAGACGCCCCTTTGCGGATTGAAGAGACATGAATGAAGTGACTTCATTGCCGAGGCGCTGTCGTGCAGTTTCTGGGGCAACGAAAACGTCATGGTAGTATGGGCCATGATTCCAGATCTGATTGCCCACGCAACCCGGCTCTCGGATCGGGAGCTGCTTGACCAGATTGAATGTCTCGCCCAGCGCGAGCGGGAGGCCACCGCAGCCCTCATCGCTCACCTCGCCGTGATTGACGAGCGCCGCCTCTACCTCAGCGAAGGGTTCTCCTGCCTGTTCACTTACTGCCGGCAAGTCCTTCATTACTCCGAGCACGCCGCGTACAACCGAATGGAAGTTGCGCGCGCCGTTCGCAAGTACCCGGTCATTCTCGAACTGCTCGGCGATGGGTCCCTCAGCCTGACTGCTGTGCGTTTACTGGCACCCGAATTGACTCCCGCGAACCACTTGGATGTCCTGCGGGCGGCCCGGCATCTGGGCAAGCGAGAGGTGGCGGAGCTTCTTGCCCGCCTGCGTCCTCAGCCGGCCGTGCCCGCAAGGATCCGCCAGTTGCCGACCCGCACTGCCAGTCTGGTGTTCGATCCTCCTCCGAACGCTGAAGGTACCGGCGAACACCCACTTGGACCGGACGCGCCAACTCTGCAGATTCGGCCTCCGGCGAAACCCGTCGTGGTCCCGCTCTCGCCAAAGCGGTATAAGGTCCAGTTCACGGCGACCAAGGAAACCCATGACCTGCTGCG
This sequence comes from bacterium, assembly GCA_044869795.1. Taxonomy (GTDB): domain Bacteria; phylum Sysuimicrobiota; class Sysuimicrobiia; order Sysuimicrobiales; family Kaftiobacteriaceae; genus DASXUC01. The sequence continues at coordinate 2,730 of JBIOXT010000133.1, forward strand.
GCGGGCCCAGGATCTGCTTCGGCACCAGATCCCCAATGGTGATGAAGGAGAGGTGATCGCCAGGGCCTTGAAAGTCCTCGTGAGCAGGTTGGAAGAAGAGAAGATCGCGGCAACCGACCGCCCACGGGCCCGTGTTGCTACGGACGCCCGCTCTCGCCATATCCCGGCCGAAGTCAAGCGGCAGGTCTGGGCCCGCGACGGCGGCAGATGCGCGTTCGTCGCCCGCAACGGCTGCCGCTGCTCCGAGCGGGGCTTCCTCCAGTTTCATCACGTCGTCCCGTACAGCGTGGGTGGACCGGCGACGGTCGACAACATTCAGCTGCGGTGCAGGGCGCATAACGCCTACGAGGCCGAAGCATGCTTTGGCGCGCCCCGAATCGAGCCAGAGTACAAGACCATCCATAGGTTGGGCTTCTGAGGGGGGTTTTTACTGCCCGGGATCCGGGGGCCACACGGTGTTGCGGAGGTAGCACTGGCGGCTGGTGTAGGAAATGGCGTCGATGAGAATGAACTGCGCTTGACTGGAAGTGATAGCCGTCCATCGATAGATCATTCGGGTCCAATGAGATGGGCATTCTTTGTACCCGTTGTTTACATATAGGACGAGCCTCGGAAAGTCAAATTTCACGCCGCCGAGGCCCAACGATTGCTCGAACTCCTTGAACACGGGAAGGTCGGGCGTCGAGAATTGCGGGGAGAAACGAAAGACGTGTACGTTGTAGCCGGCGCAGCTTGCACCACATGAGAGTTCTTGAATCACCCAAATTGCTTCTTCCCGCGAGGGGACGGCGGTCCCCACGATCGTCGCGGCGGAAACGCCCGGCCAGCACCCATGCACCGCGAGATATCCGGCAGTTTTGCTCACGTTGAATGACCATAGCACAGTAGCCTTCTCGTCCCTCAGCGCGACGCCGACGTACCTTCCTGAACAGCGAAAGGGTCTTCCAATGTCGACCTCGTAGAGCGCGTAGCGGTGCCCGGCGAGAGCGAAGCGAAACGTCCTCAGTGACTGTTGTTCTGCCGACGGCAGCGGGTTCGCGAGCACCGAGACAGCGACCAGGGAAAGGAGCGTTAGAAGCCAGGAGACCCGGAGTCTCATCCCAACGGGAGGGCTGGTTGGGCCGCTCGGTTGAAGCGGACATTCGACGACGTAGTGTCCACACCTAGCAGCGCAGCGGGCGCGAGCGGTGGCAGGTTGACGAATATTCAGATGGCTGGCTATAATGGACCAACGCAACGCGAGGATCGGAAGTAGTAGGCTGGTGCGGGTGCAGCGAGCCGGAAGAGAGGGTGCAATTCCGGTACCGTCGGATCAGCCGAACTCGTCCGGGAGCTGCCTGAGAGATCAGGCCGTCGCCATCCGATACGTGGCATGAGAGGATAGCGCCCGATCGCTTTGGGGCTGTAGCTCAGGGGGAGAGCGCCCGCTTGGCGTGCGGGAGGTCGCGGGTTCAATTCCCGCCAGCTCCACCATGAACCACTCGCTTTGCTCGGGTTCATGGCAGCGCCATGACGCTCCCGCCAACGGACGCTGCTGCCGAGTGGTTCATGCCCTGAACCCGAACGCAGTGAGTGGTTCAGGGCCGCCGGACCAGGGGCTATCAACCGGGGTGGTACCGCGGAGTCTGCCTTCGTCCCCAACGACGAGGGCATTGCTGTTTTCAGGGGAGGGGAGTGAGCAGGTGAACACAGGGCGGATGATCTGGTGGAACGGGCGGATGGTGCCGGCGGAGGAGGCGACCGTATCTCCGTTCGCGCACGCGCTGCACTACGGCAGCAGCGTGTTCGAGGGGATCCGGGCCTACGAGACGCCGGGAGGGCCGGCCGTCTTCTGCCTGAGCCAGCACGTCGAGCGGCTGTATGACTCCTGCCGCATCTTCCGGATGGCGCTTCCCTACACGCCCGACCAGATCCGCGACGCCATTCTGGACACCGTGCGCGTCAACGGTCACACCAGCTGCTACATCCGGCCGCTGGTATTCCGCGGCGCCGGATCGTTCAGCCTCGATCCGCGGAAGTCGTCGCTGGAGGTCGGGATCATGACCCTGGAGTGGGGCCGCTACCTGGGCGCCGAGGCGATCGAGCAGGGGGTCGACGTCATGGTCAGTTCCTGGCGCCGCATGGCGCCCAACACGTTCGCGCCGATGGCCAAGATCGGCGGCCAGTACGTCAACTCGCAGTTCGTCGTCATGGAAGCCGTGGACGCGGGGTTCGTCGAAGGGATCGCCCTCGACGTCCAGGGGTACATCAGCGAGGGCAGCGGGGAGAACATCTTCCTGGTCAACGACGGAGTCGTCTACACACCGCCACTGGCGAGCGCCGTGCTCCCGGGGATTACGCGCGCGGTCGTGATGACCCTGTGTGCCGACGCCGGGGTCCCGGTCGAGGAGCGGCCGCTGCCGCGTGAGTTTCTGTACGTCGCCGACGAGGCGTTCTTTACCGGCACGGCCGCGGAGGTCACCCCGATCCGTTCGGTGGACCGCGTGACGATCGGCGCCGGGCGCGGCCCGATCACCGCCCGGCTGCAGGAGGAGTTCTTCGCGATCACCTCCGGGAAGATCGCCGACCGGCACGGCTGGCTGACCCAGGCGCGCACCGCCGCAGCAGCGCCGGCGCGGATCGGTGAACAGGTGGAAAGGAAGGGCTGATGGGGGAGCGTTACAACCCTGCCGACATCGAAGCGAAATGGCAGGCCAAGTGGGATGCCGACCGAGCGGCCTACGCGCCGGATTTCGACCCGCGGCCGAAGTGGTACTTCCTGACCATGTACCCGTACCCGTCGGGGGACCTGCACATCGGCCACTGGTACGCGATGGCGCCGTCTGATGCCGGGGCACGCTTCAAGCGGATGCAGGGCTACAACGTGATGTTCCCGATCGGCTTTGACGCGTTCGGCCTGCCCGCGGAGAACGCCGCCATCCAGCACGGCATCCATCCCTATACCTGGACCATGGAGAACATCGCCCGGATGCGCACGCAGCTGCGGTCGATGGGGGCGATGTGGGACTGGTCGCGCGAGGTCGTGACGTGCAGCCCCGACTACTACGTCTGGAACCAGTGGTTCTTCCTGAAGATGTACGAACGCGGTCTGGCCTACCGCACGCTGGCGCCGGTGGATTGGTGTCCGAAAGACAATACCAGCCTGGCCCGCGAGCAGGTGGTGGGCGAGGACCGCGTGTGCGAGCGGTGCGGAACGCCGGTGATCAAGAAGAATCTGGAGCAGTGGTTTCTGAAGATCACGGCGTATGCCGAAGAGCTGCTGGATTTCTCACAGATCGAGTGGCCGGAGCGCGTGCGCACGCTGCAGGAGAATTGGATCGGCCGCAGCCAGGGCGTCGAGTTCGCCATGGAGATCGACGGCCATCCCGGTCAGCACCTGCGTGTCTTTACGACGCGGCCCGACACGGTCTACGGCATGAGCTTTGCCGTCCTGGCGCCCGAGCATCCCCTCGTCGACGTGGTCACCATCCCGGCGCGGCGGGCGGAGGTAGACGCCTACAAGTTCAAGGCGGCCCGCGAGTCGGACATCGAGCGGCAGTCCACCGAGAAGGAGCGTGACGGGGTCTTCGTCGGCGCGTACGCGATCAACCCGATGAACGGCGCCCGGGTCCCCATCTTCGCCGCCGACTACGTGCTGTTGACCTATGGCACCGGCGCGATCATGGGCGTGCCGGCCCACGACACCCGCGATTTCGAGTTTGCGCGAAAGTACGACCTGTCCATTCCCGTGGTCATCGCGCCGCCGGGCTGGAACGGCCGCCCGCTGTCGGAGGCCTACCTGGGCGAGGGGACGATGGTCAATTCCGGTCCCTTCGACGGCCAGCCGTCGCCGCAAGGGTGGCAGGGCATCGCCGATGCGATGGAATCCCGCGGGGTAGGGGAGCGCAAGGTCAACTACCGGCTGCACGACTGGCTGATCAGCCGCCAGCGCTACTGGGGAACGCCGATCCCCATCGTCTACTGCAAGACCTGCGGCATCGTGCCGGTCCCCTATGCGGACCTGCCCGTCGAGCTGCCGATGGACGCTGAGTTCGTGCCGACCGGCGAATCGCCGCTGCGGCGGCATGCGGGGTTTCTGCATGCGCGATGTCCGCAGTGCGGCGGCGAGGACGCCACCCGGGACACGGACACGATGGATACCTTCGTCGATTCGTCATGGTACCAGTATCGCTACATCAGTCCGCAGGACTCCGCGGCGCCGTTCGACGCGCGGCGGGGCCACTACTGGCTGCCCGTGGATCAGTACACCGGCGGGGTCGAGCATGCCGTCCTGCACCTGTTGTACACGCGCTTTTGGACCAAAGTGATGCGCGACCTGGGGTTGGTCGCGTTCGGCGAGCCGATGCTCCGGCTCTTCAACCAGGGCGTCATCCTGGGCGAAGACGGCGAGAAGATGAGCAAGTCGCGGGGGAACGTCGTCAATCCCGACGAGTATGTCGAGGGGATGGGTGCGGATACGGTGCGCCTGTATTTGATGTTCATCGGACCCTGGGACGGCGGCGGGCCGTGGAACAGCCGCGGCATCGAGGGTGCGTCGCGGTTTGTGCACCGGGTGTGGACCTTGGTCACCGAGACTG
>JBIOXT010000134.1:0-4975 GCA_044869795.1 bacterium
CCGCGGCGTCCACGACCGTGCTGATCACCACGATGTTGCCGTCGGCGCGGTTCCCCACCCAGAGGTACCGGCCCCCGGCGACCAGGATCATCCCGTGGCTGTCGGCGCCGCTCCAGCTCAAGCGCAGCGTCTTCCGCAGATCCGCGGTGGCGGCATCGAAAACGTAGAGGTTCGATGTCTGAGCGGTTCCCGAGTTGATGTAGACTTTGTCACCCCACACGGCACCGCCGCAGCCCGCGGGAGCGATCGCGTCGAGGCCAAACGACCGCAGCACACGCATCGGCGTCGTCGCATACCCGATCACGTACAGTCCTCCGCCCCGCAGGGTGATGTACGCGCGGTCTCCGACCACGACCGGGCACACCGGCGCGTTGTCGGGATGGATGGCGTCCTGCAGCGCGGCGAGGTCGAGATCGTCGGCGCGGTTGTAGGTGAACCGCTCCGCGGCGAAGTCGGACGCGATGCGGGCCACGCGTTTGCCGTTCTGGTTGGCGACGATGATAAACCGGTTGTCGGGCGAGACTTCGGCGTGATGGGCCTGCTCGCCGACGTCGATGCTGGCGATGATCTTCCGGTCGGCCGCCCGCATGACGTAGACGTGCCCGGAGGCGACGTTGGCAATCACCGCGTAGCGGTGGGAGCGGTCGAAGGCGAGCATATGCGGCCGGACGCCGGAGCCGTCTCCGACCCCCGCCGCCGCCGCATCGAGGTTGATGACTTCCGGCGTGCCCGGCTGGCCGCCGGCCAGCCGCGCGCCGTCGAAGATGTACAGCCGGGCGCCGCCGCGGGCGCCATCGGCCTGATCGATGATCCAGACTTCGTAGGACGCACCCTGACCCAGCACAGGAACTGTCGACACCGGCCACGACAGCAGCGCGGCGATGCCCAGCAGGACGGAGAACCCAGCTGCCGTTCGCATGCTCTCCCCTCCCCGAGGTGTGGCGATCACACCGGGCTTCGGCCGTCAGCCGGTGATCGCGCTGAGGTTGTTCCCTACCATTAATGGCTGGGGAGCGGGGTGCGCCAATGACGATGGTTACGGGCCGTGGATGACCCGTGTCACAGCGGCACTGCGGTGGGGAGCGGCTAGCGGGTGATCGTGATCCGTCCCTCCACGCGCGGAGCGATGCTGCGTGCACGCTGGATCGCCTCGATCACCGCCGTCACCATCAGCGGCCCGCTCGCGGCGTCAACGAGGACCTGTCCGGCCGGAAACATGGTGTAACCGTCGCCCCCGCGGAGCATGAAGTCGTTTGTGGCAACCGTGTACGTGGCGGCGTCGTCCAGCGGCCGTCCGCCGACGGTGACCGAGAGCACGCGCGAGCCCACGGGGCGGTCGGGATTGAAGGCGAACTGCAGGCCGGAAACCTGCGGGAACCTGCCGGCGACCTGCTGCCACTGGCTGACCCCGTTCTCCAGCGCCGCCCGCACGGCCGCGCCCCGCACCACCACCTTCGTGACGATGTTGCCGAACGGCAACCAGGCGAAGACATCGCGGCGCCGGATCGGTCCGGCCGGGAACAGCGCGTCGCTGCGGATGCCTCCACCGTTGGTGATGGCGACGTCGGCGCCCACCGCCGTCCGCATGACGTCGGCGATGTAGTCCCCCAGCGCCGACTCCTGCTGGCGGACGACGCTGGTCCGCGCATCGAGCGGCGTGGCCGTCTCGCCGATCACGATCTGCAGATCCTGGCTCAGCAGATCCGAATAGCGCTTGATCAGCGCCGTCATTGCGGGATCCGACGGGGTCTTGTCGGTGATCGGGATCAACTCGTGCGTCGCGGCCGGCGGGCCCTCCAGCGCCAGCCGCGTCACCCCCAGCCAGCGCGCGTCGACGCCGGCCTTGGCGATCAACCGCCCGCCGACCCTCGAGGTCAGCGGGACGTGCTCGTGGCCGCCGATGACCAGGTCCACGCCCGGCGCCGCGGCCAGCATCGCCATGTCTTCTTCCACCGTCTCGTGGGTCAGCGCGACGATCCGCTGTGCGCCGTTGCGGCGGAGGATGGGGACGATCGCCGCGGCGACGGCGTTCGGGCCGCCGAACCAGATCGCTCCGGGGGACGACGACGACGCGGTGGACGGGGTAAGCAGCCCGAAGATCCCGACATTGACGCCGCACACCATCGTGATCACGTACAGGTGCGCGCCGGGAAACAGCCTCGCACCCGGCGGGTTCATCGTGTTGGTGGCGACCCATGGGAAGCGCGATTCGCTGACGCGCTTCTGGAGCTCGGCCGGCCCGTAGTCGAACTCGTGGTTGCCGAACGTCGCCGCATCCACGCCCAGGTGGTTCAGGCCGTCGATGAGCTGGGCGCCTTTGAACACGGAGGACTCCACCGACGGGGAGATGAGATCTCCCGCAAACAACAGCAGGGTGCAGGGGTCCTTCTCCCGGTACTGTGTGACCAGCGCGGCCAGCCGGTCCAGCCCGCCGGCGGCGCCGTTGTCCACCGCGGTCAGCTGGTAGTCATCGTTGAAGTGCAGGATCGTCAGGACGGCGGTCTTCGGCAGGACGGGCGCCGCCAGGAGCACCACCAGCACCAGCGCGGGGGCGAGGTATCTCAACCGTCGCATCTGACCCTCCTCCGGACGACTCGACGTGGGCGGGCATACATTTCGTGACCGCGCAAGGATGTCCCTCGGCGAGATGACGAAGTGATAGGCGCGATGGCCGCGCTCTCGGAAACCCAGATTTCGGATCGGATCTTCGTGTGGACACTTGGCGGGGATGAGCTCTCCACCAGCTACGGCACCAACTGCGTCGGGATCATCGGCAGCGATGCCGCCGTCCTGGTGGATCCGCTGATCGCCCCCACGCATGCCCGGCTGGTGGAAGCCGCCCTGCGCGAGAAGACCGCCGTCCCGGTCCGGTTCGTGGTCCTCACCCACCACCACACCGACCACGCGATGGGCGCGGCCTACTTCGCGGCCCAGGGTGCTGTGCTCATCGCCCACCGCGTCTGCCGCGAGCGGATGGCGGCGGAACATCCCGGTCTGATCGAAACCAGGCGGAACATGCCCGACGTGGGACCGCTCTTCGCCGACGCGACGTCATCGCTGCCCGAAGTGACGTTCGACGAAGGCTGCGTGCTCTACCTCGACGACTGGGAAATCGAAATCTGGCATCCCGGGTGGGGCCACACCCCGGGGGACGCGTTCCTCTATCTGCCGGAGGCGCGCGTGGCCCTCTGCGGTGACCTCGTGTTTCACGACTACCACTTCAATTTCGAGGATGCATCACCCGACGGGGTGCGCCAGGGACTGCGCGCACTGCGGTCGCTCGACGCCGACGTCTTCATCCCCGGCCACGGCGCACCAGGCGGCGGGGAACTGCTGGATGCGCAGACCCACTATCTGGATGCGGTGACCGACATCGTCGCTGGCGCCGAGTCCGATGCCGACGCCGCCGCCGGGATCGCCGCGGCGTTTCCGGAGCACCGGCTGGCGGCCGTCATCCCGTCGGCCGTCCAGCGGCTGCGGGGCGCGCCAGGAGGCAGCGATGAACGTCCAGGTTGAGTGGTCCTCCCCGATGCGGTTTGTCGGCCGCTCGCCGAAAGGGGCGGTCACCATCATGGAGAGCGGCAAGACCGACGGCCTGCCCGCCGGTCCCTCGCCGATGGAAACCGTCCTGATGGCGCTGGCGGGATGCTCGGGCGTGGACGTGGTCGGCATCCTGGAGAAGATGCGCGCACCGCTGGAACACCTGCGCATCGACGTGGAAGCGGAGCGAGCCGACGCGTACCCGCGCGTCTTCCGCAAGATCCACATCCGGTACATCGCGCGGGGCAGTGGGCTGACGCAGGAGCAGCTACGGCGGGCGGTGACGCTGTCGGTCGAGAAGTACTGCTCGGTCGCGGCGATGCTCCGTCGATCGGCCGAGCTGTCGACTGAGGCCGTCGTCAGCCCCTAAGCCGACATCCAGCTAATCGTCGACGACCTCGGGCCGCTCCAGCAGCGGGGTCAATTCCCTGAGAATCTCGGTGCGCGTCAGCGCGGGGTAGTGTTCTTCGACCTTCTTCAGCAGCATCTCCAGGTCGCCCATGACCTGCTGCCACTCCTGGGCGGTCACCTTCGGCCAGCGATCCTGAAATTTCGGCAGCAGCGTGGACCAGTTCGCCGCCAGCGTCTCGTCGTGTGCCATCGGTTATGCGATCGCCTCCTTCACCAGCCGGCTCGCTTCTCCCGGACCCGGAAACCGCCCGGCCTGCCGTTTGTTGAACAGTTCAGTCTCGCCGGCGCTGATCACGAACCGGCCTCCGCCCGACGGCACGAGCGTGATGCTCTCGATCGTGCCTGCGTGCTCGGTGAGGATCTCTTCCGCCACACGGACGGCCTTATCGAGGTAGTTTCACTGCACGCAGTACTCGACGCGCAGGACCGGTTTGGCCATCGCGCTCACCTCATCGTTGGGCTGCTGTCCCGTTCTGCGCGTGCGCGGAGGATTCCCGCCGACCGGCGCGAAGACGAGCCCATCTTACGCACCGGGCGAGGAGGCAAACTATGCGGATCTTGGGCTTGATCGTTGCGGCGGTGGCGGTCATCGGCGTGACCATCCTGCCGGTGTTGACCACGACGCCGGCGGTCGACGCCGCGATGGAGAACCGCGTGATTGCAAGTTTCCTGAACCGGATGGGCGTGTCCTGGAAGAACACCAAGGATCCCAACGAGTTCCTGGTCACCAAGCGTGACGGGCTCAAGAATGCCGACACCGTGGAAGTCTACATCTACAACGACGGCAAGAACGACGAAATCCGGCTGCGGGCATTTTCGATCGTCAACGATAAGTATCTGTCCCTGTCCCGGACGAGCAACCAATCGGCGTTCATGAAGGCGATGCTGCAGAAAAATCAAACCGCCTTCGGAGCCTACTTCATCGACAGCGAGGGCGACGTCGGTTTCAAGTACGTGTTCACGACGGAAGCGGGCGTCGGCTACGTGCCCTTCCGCGTGGTCGTCAACGAGCTGCTTCGGATCT
>JBIOXT010000135.1:0-3568 GCA_044869795.1 bacterium
CCGCCGCTATCCGCTTAAACCATCTCACGCGTGGATCACCTCTCCTCGGGATCTCGGTGTAATGCCAAACAGGAAAATGTGGACCGCCTCCGGGACGATCTGGTCATACCGGCGCGCCACCAGCTGCCGCTCCAACAGGACCTCCTGCATGATCAGGAACACCAGCAGCATCCCCGGGAGGACCCGCGCGGCGATGGCCGCATCGAGGTCCGGCCGGAACAGTCCCCGGCGCATCCCGTCGCGCACGAACCGTTCCAGCAGGTCCGCCGCGTAGATCGGCAGCAGTTTGACGTACTCTTCTTTCGCCTGCCGTGACAGCGTCGGCAGCGCGGAGAGGAACACCTTGAGGAACTTGGCGTTGGCGCGAACGCGTTCGACCATCGCGGTGGCCAGCGTCAGCAGCAGGTGTTCGATGCCCGCGAGGTCCTCGGGCACCGGCATCTGCTCGAGCAAGGGCGACAGCACCGGCTGCACGAGCTGGCGGGGGATGTGCACGAGCAGCTCTTCTTTGCTGCGGAAGTAGTTGTAGATGCTGCCTTCGGACAGCTGCGCGATGCGCGCGATCTCGGCGATGGTGGCGCGGTGAAACCCTTTGCGCGCGAAGACCTTCGCCGCCGCCTGGAGGATCTGGGTGCGCCGCGATTCTTCGAGCTGGCTCTTGTCTCTTACGGCCGTCTTCGCCATGGGAGCGCCGCGTTTTGACTGAGTGAGTGCTCACTCAGTCTACGCTCGGCGCGCCGCCGTGGCAAGGGGCTATGCGCCGACGCTGCGGCTCGGGGCCAGCCGGGGCTCCCCGGCCTCGGTGATCCCCTCGAAGACGATCAGGGACACATAGGAATCGATGACCTTCTCTTTGGGAGCGGCCGTTTCGATGAACACGCCCACCCCCACCAGCTCCGCCTGGAACTCCCGCATCAGGTCGGCCACGCCGCGGGCGGTGCCGCCCCCCCGCAGGAAGTCGTCGATGAACACGACCCGCGCCCCCGGCTGGATGGCGCGCAGCGGCAGGGTCATCGACTGCACGGTGCGCGATGATCCCGAGACGTAGTTCACGCTGACCGTCGGACCGTCGGTCACGTTGGCTCCGCGGCGCACAGTGACCAGCGGGACGTCGAACGCCCGGGCGGTCATCAGGGCCAATGGGATCCCCTTGACCTCCATCGTCAGGACGACATCGGGACGGCTCTCGGCGAAATACGTCGCAAACGCCTCGCCCACCGCCGCCGCGTACTGCGGCGTCGCGAGCAGATCCGACGTGTAGAGGAAGCCTCCCGGAAGCACGCGGGAGGGGTCACGCAGCCGGGCGCAGAGGTCGTCGACCAGGGTGTGGATCTGCTCCCTCCCGTGATATGGCAGGTAGCGCACGCCGCCGGCGGCGCCGGCGATGGTCTCGATCTTGCCGAGGTGGAATCGCTCGAACGCTCCCCGCATGAAGCTGAGGTCTTCGCTGATCGTCGACTTGGCGGCGTTGAGCATCTCGACGAACGTGCCCAACGAGAACAGGCGGTGCGGAGCGGCGAGCAGGCGCTGGGCCATCACCACCATGCGCTCGCCCCGGCGCAGCTTTCCTGTGCGCGCGGAATCGGTCATCGCCGGCCCGCCGCCCTACCCACGGGTGGGCGCCTCGAGCACCTGCCGGATGGCCTCAAGGTTCTCCGGCTTGCCGACGTCGACGTCGAGGGCCAGTTCGGGCCTGGCGATGACCACCGGCTGGACGGGAATCCCCACGACTTCGGTCGCCTTGGCGACGATCTCATCGATGCTGAGACGGTTGGACGCGAATTTCATCACCACCGACCAGCCGAACATCTGCGCGAGCAGCCACGGCTTCTTGCGCGCATCGATGACGCGTTCCACGAACGGGCGGACGCGGTCGATGACCCTGGGATTGAACAGGATCATGCTGCCGCCGCAGAACGTGCCGTCGACCAGGGTCACGAACGTCTTGCGGGCGGTGGGGAACTGCCGCTCCATCACGTCGCGGGGCACGATAGGGTAGTGGAAATCTGCCGGGGTGAGCGCACAGGCCGCAAGGAATTCGGTCACCACGTCGCCGGTGAGCAGCGGGATGTCGGCCGCCGCGACGAGGATCGGATCCACCGTCTGCAGGACGCGCGCGGCGGACTCGACGTTTGCCATGATCTCGCCGGCGGGGGGCACCAGCAACACGTCATCGGCCAGCACCCGGCGGAGCGCATCGACGGGACCGACCGCGGCGATGCGGCCGACCGGGCGCGCCGAGCGCAGCGCGGCCGCCACGTAGTCGACGAGCGGCCGGCCGGCCACGGGGATGAAGGCCTTGTTGGGCAGGCCCGGATCTAACCCCGGCTCAGCGCCGCCGCCGGCCAGGATGATCGCGTCCGGCATCAGAGCCGATCGTCGATCGTGGATCGTCGATTGTCGATCAGCACCCGCGTTACTTCCAAACCGCCAAGATGGCCCCCATGACTAGGAGGGAGACCAACTGATACCCATTGTTCAGCAGGTACAGCGCCGTCGGCCGGCGCTCGTAGAGGACCGACGCCGCCGTGACCGTCGCCACGAATCCCAACCAGGCCCAGAACCCGATCGTGGCCCCCGCCCCGGCCGTCGCCGCGTTCGTCCAGCGCACAAACTGATCCAGCACGAACGCCGTGACCAGGGAGGCCACGAACGACCAGGCGTAGATCCTCGGCAGCGCCGACCGGTCGACCTGCGCCATGTCCATGCCCATCAGCTGAGCCCAGGTCTTGCCAAACAACGGACCATACCAGATGAATCCGAGAACCACCTGGGCGACGGCGGCCGCGATGACGGGCAGCCAGTGGATCTCCATCCCTCATCCCTCCTCCGTGGTGCGGATCCCTAGCGAATTTCTGCGAACGTCCGGGTGACGCTGACCTCCACATCCGGGATCGAGCGGAGATCGTCGGCGGTCTTCCGCGCGGCGGCTTCGTTGGCCATCAAGCCGAAGACGGCCGGCCCCGTGCCGCTCATCGCCGCGCCGTAGGCTTCGCCGCGCAGGATCCGCGCCTTGACGTCGGTGACCAGCGGATGCGCGGGAGCCGTGACGGGCTCGAACACGTTGCAGAGGTAGCGGCCCACGTCGCGGACATCCTCGCGCTGCACCGCGTCGACCATGCCCGCCGTGTTGGGGCGGGCGGGGACGGAGGTCTGCGCCAGCTGCCGGTAGGCCCAGGCCGTCGACACCTCGGCCTGCGGCCGGGCCACCACCAGCCAGGTCGTCGGCAGCGGCGGCAGCAGCGTCAGGCGTTCCCCGCGGCCCCGCGCCACGGCCGCGCCGCCGTCGAGGAAGAAGGGGACGTCGGAACCGAGCTTCAGCGCCAGCGCGCGCATTTCACGGCCGTCGAGGCGGAGTTTCCACATCTGCGCCAATCCCAGCAGCGTCACCGCCGCGTCCGAGCTGCCGCCGCCCAGGCCCGACGCCACGGGGATGCGCTTCGTCAGCTCGATCTCGACGCCGCGGTCGACCGCGAAGGTCTCGCGCAGCAGCTGCGCCGCGCGGACCACGAGGTTGCGCGTATCGTTGGGCACGGCGCCGTCCTTCACCGATACCTCGATGCCGGCG
>JBIOXT010000136.1:0-4045 GCA_044869795.1 bacterium
ACTGGTTTCAGGGGGCAACAATGATATGGCGCGCCCGGAGGGACTTGAACCCACGACCTTTGGCTCCGCAGGCCAACGCTCTATCCGCTGAGCTACGGGCGCGTGCGCAGGCAATTATAACATACGCCATCGGCTGACCATTCGATGACGGCGGCCGCCCTCGCGCTGGTCCTCGCCGCGGCGGTCATCCATGCCACCTGGAATCTCCTTACCAAACGCGTCGGCGGGGGTGGCGCGGCCTTCATCTGGCTGACGGGGTCCATCTCGGCCCTGTTCTACGCGCCGATTGCCGCGGTCGCCGTGGTCGTCCAGCATCCCCGTTTCGGGCCGGTGGAGTTGGTCTTCATCGGCGGGACCGCCGTTCTCCATCTCGGCTACTTCACGTCGCTGCTGCGCGGTTACCGGACAGGCGACCTGTCGCTGGTCTACCCGCTGGCGCGGGGAACGGGACCGGCTCTGGCCACGTTGGCGGCGATTGCATTCTTTGGAGAGCGTCCCACCATCCTCGCACTGATCGGAGGAGGCCTTGTCATTACCGGAGTCCTTGCGATGGCCGGCGGCACGAACATCCTACGCTTCAGAAGTTCGTCGGAAGGACTGCGGCGAGCGATCGGCTATGCGCTCCTCACCGGAATGATCATCGCGATGTACACCCTTTGGGACAAGTACGCTGTCAGCACCCTGCTGATCCCACCGCTGATCCTGGAGTGGTTCGGCAACCTCGGCCGGGTCACATTCCTAACCCCGTTCGCGATGCGGCGGTGGGACGATGTGCGGCGCCACTGGACGGCCCACCGGCTGGAGACACTCGGCGTAGGGGTACTCGCGCCCCTGTCCTACATCCTGGTCTTGACGGCGCTGGTGTTCACGCCGGTGAGTTACGTCGCCCCGGCGCGGGAGATCAGCATCCTCATCGGCACAGGGATGGGGGCGCGATTCCTTGCGGAGGGAGACGCTCGGCGGCGCATGATCGCGGCAACCGCGCTGGTAGCCGGGGTGATCGCGCTGGCCTTGGGCTAAGGGCTAATGACCCACTGCCACCGCGGGGCCCGATTTCCGTCATCTAAGAGCGATCTGATAGAATAGCCTTCGGGCCCGTAGCTCAGTGGATAGAGCAGGGGACTCCTAAGCCTCTGGTCGGGGGTTCGATTCCCTCCGGGCCCGCCAGGAGATGTCGGGACGCCGAGCGTCGTTCTCGGGGTCGCGGCATCTCCTGCTGATCGGTGTAGAGATCGAACCAGTACAGAGGGGTTCTAGAGGAGGGATGATCGTGGCGGTCGTCAGAGTTGCCGCGGCAGGAGATGTCGCGCCGGGGACGGGTAGAGTAATCGAGGTCGAAGGCAGGGCCTTGGCCCTCTTCAATCTCAACGGCACCTTCTATGCTTTGGACAACACCTGCACCCACATGGGTGGGCCGCTCGGTGAGGGCGCTGTCGAAGGGAATGTCGTCACCTGCCCATGGCACGGGAGCCGGTTCGACATCACGACAGGGGCAGTCGTCGGGCCGCCCGCGCGGCGGCCGGTCGCCGCCTACCGTGTGACGGTGGAGAACGGCGAGGTAATGGCTGCGCTACCGGGGAGCGAGATCTGAGACGCGCGAGGGCAACACGACCTTCTGCAGCCAGTTGCGCAGTTCGCACTGACGCAAATCGTCGGTGAGGATGTCGTCGTCGAGCACCAGGTCCCAGCGGAGGTCGGTGCGCGCGGGATCGCGCGCGAGGGCTTCCATCCGCTCCACCTTGTCTTCCAACGCCACTCGATCGGCAAAGAACCCCTCGCGGATCAACGCATCGCCGCGGGCCGTCATCAGGCGCGCCATCTCGTGCAGCTCGTACTCCGGATGGTACTGCGTCGCCCAGAAGACCCCGCGGCCGGAACGCACCTCGAGTGCCTGGACCGCGGTGTGTCCGTTGGTCGCCAGCCATGCAGCCCCTTCCGGCAGGCGCGTCACCTCGTCCAGATGAGAGATGAAGCCGTCGAACACCGGCGGCTTCCCCTCATACATCGGATGGGACCGCCCTTCGGGCGTGAGGATGATCTTGCGCGCGAAGCCCATCTCGCGCCCGCGGGGGTTGCGGCGCACCTCTCCGCCGGCGGCAACGGCGGCGATCTGAACTCCCCAGCAGCTGCCCCACTGCGGGCGCCCCGCGTCAAAGACCCGACGGGCAAATTCGATCTGCCGGGTCACGCGCGGATCGTCTTCGTAGGCGGTGAGGTTCGACCCCGTCCAAAGGAAGGCGTCGAACCGATGGATCGCCTCGGCGTCAGGGAGCGGGTCGCCGACTTCGGCCGGCCAGAGGATCTCGAACTCGAAGTGCAGGTCCGGCCGGATGCGGCGCAGCGTGCGCTCGAATAGGCCGTGGGCGCTGCACATCCCGGCATCGGTCAGCACATCCTGATTTCGCCGCGGATATCCGTTGACGATGCCTAGGTGGACGGACATGGCCTCATCCTAGCACAGGCCTGCCGCGATACGCGGAGGCGCCGACCAACGCTCCCACACCGCGCGCACGGACCAGCGCCCGGGCAATCTCGCCCGGGCTGGCGCGCGATTCGAACCGCTGCCACAGCGGCGCGAGGAAAGCCTCCTCACCGCGGCCCCGCCGGCCCAGCCCACGCTCGGCAATCTGTAACAGCCGCTCGAGCAAGTCCTCGACGGGTTCGGCCGCGCGGAGACCTCCGATGATGACCGCCTGCCGGTAGCGTTGCATCGCAGCCCACGGATCTGCCATGCGGTCATGGAGGAAATCCCGGACATCCGGGAGCGTCTCCGCCCATCCGAGCGCCACCGCGGCAACGACCAGCGCCGCGTCGTGGGGCTGCTGGCAGGCCGATCGGATCTCGACGGTGGAGCGGTGGCTCCGCGGGCGCGCGGTGTTCCAGGTATAGTGCTCGTGCCACAGATACGCATCGAGATCGGGGCCGTGGGCCGCGAGATACTCCTCGAACGGCCGGTTGTAGACCTCGAAACCGCCGTTGCGACGCAGGACGTAACACGGCAACCGGCAGATGTTCTCGACCCATCCTCGGATCGAGGTGACCGGGCCGGGAATCATACCGGTCCGATCCTCTCCCAACCCGGCCAAGAGTCCTTCCCGGCCGGACACGAATCGGCTGGGACGTCCGGCGACGACCGAAGAGTTGGCGGTGAGCGCGATCAGCGGACCCGACAGGAGGTTGAATGTGTTGACCGCATCGACGACCTCTCCCCGGGTCGTGTCCACGTGAACCTGGTCGGCCGCGGTCGTGGTGAAGTGCCGCCAGGCCGGCCCGGCTGCCCGCGCGAGAGACTCGTACCGGCGCTTCGGGGTCATCAGACCCGCAGAAGCCCGACTGCGCGGTTGAATCCCGAAGCCCAACAGCCGCATCCCCACGTGGTGCGCCGCATCCGCCACCCTCCGCAGCAACCGCTGAGACTGCTGCTCGAGCTGCCACAGATCCTCGCAGGGACCCACCACCAGCTCCACTGTGCCGAGCCCGACCTCGATTTCGACCGTGCCCTCGTCACCCACCAGTGCTTCGATCAGCGTCGGCTCGTGGGGATCGTCGTACTGCGGGACGAACCCGCCTCTGGCCAGCAGCGGTTCCCACAGGCGCCGGACGTCACCTGCCATGCCATCTTCGTCAACCAGCGGGAACTCGGCCTCGCGGCCGATCATCCGCCTCGGCCGCAGCGCCGGGTGGAACCGGCGCGCGTACTCGTCCGCGAGGACGTCCAGCGTCCTGTCGGGCACCCGCATTAGAAGGAAGGAAACTGCGCGGACGAGGGCACCAGCTGCTCCCGGCGATGACTCAGCAGCACACCGTGGGGGTCGAGATGAAACAGGCTCAGTTCCAGGTTCAGGATGTCGTCGTGCAGGGCCTCGAACGGGTCGAGTCCCCGCAGCACCCCGTGCAGTTCGAGCAGAAACGTCTGATGAGACGAGATCAGGATCCGCCGGCCGCCATGGCGTGCCAGCACGCCGTGGAGAGCCCGGCGGGCCCGATCCTGCAGCGCGGGGAAAGGTTCGCCCCCCGGAGGGTTCAGCGAGTACCCGATGTGGCC
>JBIOXT010000137.1:0-10446 GCA_044869795.1 bacterium
CGCGCCGCATCCGCAACTTCGTGCCGGAAGCGCAGGTCGGGGTCGCGCACGGGCAGATGCCCGAGGCGAAACTCGAGCAGGTGATGATGGATTTCCTGGGAGGCCGCTTCCAGGTGCTGGTGTGCACCACCATCGTCGAGATCGGGCTGGACATCCCCCAGGTCAACACGATCCTCGTCGAAGACGCCCAGATGATGGGGCTCTCCCAGCTGTACCAGCTGCGCGGCCGCGTGGGGCGGTCCGACCGCCAGGCCTACTGCTACCTGCTGTACCCCCGCGGCGCCAAGCTGACCGAGGAAGCCGAGCAGCGGCTGGAGGCAATGCAGGAGTTCGTGGAGTTGGGATCGGGCTTCAAGCTGGCGATGCGCGATCTCGAGATCCGCGGCGCGGGAAACCTGCTGGGGCCCGAGCAGCACGGTCAACTGGCCGCGGTGGGCTTCGAGCTGTACACGCGCCTGCTGGACGAAGCGGTGCGCGAGCTGCGCGGCCAGATCATCGAAGAGATGCCGGACGCGACGATCGATCTGGCCGTGGACGCGTACCTGCCGGAGTCCTATATCGCCGACGAGGGTCAGCGCATGGCCGCCTACCGCAAGCTGGCCGCGTCGCGGACGCTCGATGAGGCCCAGGCGGTCGCCGAGGAGCTGATCGACCGGTTTGGCGCCCTGCCCGAACCGGCCTCCAATCTCGTCGAGATCGTGCGGCTGCGCGCGCTGGCGAAGGATGCCGGTGTCGCTTCCATCACGCGCGGCGAGGGGATCATCGTGTTGAAGCCGGCGCAGGCACTGCAGCTCTCCGAGGGCAATCGGGCCCGGTTGATCGGGCGGCTGCGCGGCCGCGCCGCGGTTACCGGCGGAGCGGTGCACCTGCAGGCCGGCCGGCGGCCGTTTTCCCAAGACACGGAGTGGATCCGCGAAGCGCTGCTGGCGCTGGCGGACCTCGCGCGGCGCCGCGAACCCGCCGCCGCGCTATAATACGTCCGTTGCCCCAGACAATCGTGAGGGAGAAGCCATGCCCAGACGCACAAGACTGATTGCGTTGACCGTGGCGGTGGTGCTCGTCGGCACGGCGGCGGCGGTGGCCGTGACGTACGGCATGAAACGCGGCACCCGCCTGGCCGCGGTGGTCAACGGGGAGACCATCTCGGCCGCCGAGCTGGACGCGGAAGTCGAGGCGGTGGCGCGGCAGTACAACATCGACCTGAAGGGCAAGGACGGCCCGAAGCAGCGCGCCGAGATCGCCAAGATCATGCTCGATCAGTTGATCGATCAGCGGCTGATCGTGCAGCAGGCGCGCAAGATGAACGCCCAGGCCACGGATGCGCAGGTCAGCGCGCAGCTCGAGGAGATCAAGAAGAACTTCCCGACGGAAGCGGAGTTTCAGTCCGCCCTCGCCCAGCGGGGCATGACCCTGGCATCGCTGCGCGATCGCATCCGCACGACGGTCACCGTGCAGAACATCCTCGCGAAGCTGTCGGTCCCCGAACCGACCGACGCCGAGATCGCGACGTACTTCGCCGCGCACCGCGCGGAGTTCGATCAGGCCGAGCAGGTCCATGCGCGGCACATCCTCGTGAAGACCGAGCGGGAAGCGCGGCTGGTCCTGG
Organism: bacterium; assembly: GCA_044869795.1. Lineage (GTDB taxonomy): Bacteria > Sysuimicrobiota > Sysuimicrobiia > Sysuimicrobiales > Kaftiobacteriaceae > DASXUC01. The sequence continues at coordinate 1,607 of JBIOXT010000137.1, forward strand.
CGCGCCTGGACCGCGGCGACAGGTTCGAGGATCTGGCCCGGCAGTTCTCGATCGACCCCGGCAGCAAGAACTCCGGAGGCGACCTCGGCTTCGTGGGCCGGGGCGCGCTGGTCCCGGAGTTCGAGAAGGCCGCGTTCAGCCTCAAACCCGGGCAGACCTCGGGGATCGTGAAGAGCCAGTTCGGCTATCACATCATCCAGGTGCTGGAGATCAAGCCCGGCAAGCCGGCGGCGCTGACACCGGAGGTGCGCGCGCAAATCCGCACCAAGCTTCTGGGGACCGCGCGCGAAAAGGCGTTTGCGGCCTGGCTGAAGCAGGTGAGGGCAGAGGCAACGATCAAGCGCTACCCCCTGTAGGTATGGCGGCCTCGATCGGATCGGTCCACGCCAGGGAGATCCTCGATTCCCGCGGCAATCCCACGGTCGAAGTCGATGTGAGCCTCAGCGATGGCACACGGGGACGGGCGGCGGTGCCGTCAGGCGCGTCGACCGGCGCCCACGAAGCGCTCGAACTGCGCGACGGCGACCGGCGGCGGTACCGGGGCAAGGGCGTGCTGAAGGCGGTGGGCCACGTCAACTGGGCGCTGGCCGGCGCCATCATCGGACGCGACCCCTCCGACCAGGGCGCCATCGATCGGCTGCTCATCGAAGTCGACGGAACTCCGCCGAAGTCACGCTTCGGGGCGAACGCCATCCTCGCCGTCTCGCTCGCCGTGGCCCGCGCGGCCGCGGCGTCGCAGGGGATTCCCCTCTACCGCTACCTCGGCGGGCCTGACACACGGCTGCTCCCGGTGCCGATGCTCAACGTGCTCAATGGCGGGGCGCACGCCGACAACCAGCTGGACGTGCAGGAATTCATGCTCGTCCCGACGGGCGCGCGGACGTTCGCCGAGGGCCTGCGGATGGGCGTCGAGACCTACCACCAGCTGCGGCTCCTGCTGCGCGAGCACGGGATGCAGACCAACGTCGGCGACGAAGGGGGCTTCGCCCCCCAGATCGGCTCGACGATCGAGGTGCTCGACCACCTGATCGCCGCGATCGATGCCGCGGGCTACCGGATCGGTGAGGACGTGTCGATCGGGCTCGACATCGCGGCCACCGAATTGTACCGGCAGGACAGCTACCATTTCCCGGGCGAGGGCATCACGCGGTCGCGCGAGGAACTGGTCACCGACTACGTCCGGCTGTGTACCGACTATCCCATCATCTCGATCGAGGACGGCATGGCCGAAGACGATTGGGATGGGTGGCGGATCCTGACGGATACCTTGGGCAAGACGATTCAACTGGTCGGCGACGACCTATTCGTCACCAGCCCGGAGCGCCTGCGGCGCGGCATCGTCACGCAGATCGCCAATGCGATCCTGGTCAAGGTCAACCAAATCGGCACCCTGACCGAGACGCTGGAGACGGTGCGCACGGCACAGCAGGCGGGCTACGGCGTGGTGATTTCCCACCGCTCCGGAGATACCGAGGATGCGTTCATCGCCGACCTCGCCGTGGCGACCGGCGCCGGGCAGATCAAGGCCGGGGCGCCGGCGAGATCGGAGCGGCTGGCGAAGTACAACCAACTGCTGCGCATCGAGGAGGAGCTGGGGACCGCGGCCCGCTACGCGGGCTGGTCGCCGTATGCGAAATTCCGCGAGCCGGGGCACGAGGGAGCCGCAAAGATCTGAAGGAGTCCCTCGCCCCGCGGGGTAATGTTCACCACAATCGAAGCGCCATTCACGCTTTTCGTCGCAGCAGCATCAGGAGCACACTCGTTGAGCAGCGCATCGGCACGGCTCCGGTCGCACCGCCTCCTCCGCCCGCGCTCCCGTAAGGCTTTCCCGCGCTGGATCGTGGGGCTTGCCGCCGGTGCCGTGATCGTGATCTGCGCGGTCGCGTTTGTGAGCGCATTCCTCGAGCTCTACCGCCTGCAGCGCGAAGCGGACCGGCTGCTGCGCATGCGCCGTGCCCTGCAGCAGGAAACCGCGGTACTGCGTGAGGAGATCCGCCTGCTGCATACGCCCGAGTACATCGAGAAGATCGCCCGCGAGCAGCTCGGCTTGGTCAAACCCGGAGAGATCGCGCTGCTGATCGTCCAGCCGCCGCCGAAGATCGCCGTCCCCGCCCCGCAGCCGCCCGCCCGTCCCTCCTGGCTCTCCCAGGCGCTGCGCGCACTCGGCCGTCTCTTTGGAAAGTAGAGGGTCTTGCCTCTCCTGGGCTAATTGACAGTTTCGGCGAGACGGCTTTAGAATTGGCCTGCGTATCCCCAGGAGGCGCGGTTCAGACGGGTATCACTGTTGATGAGTGTTGATGTAGGCACGATCGTCGACGGGAAGGTCGTCAAAATCACCAACTACGGCGCGTTCGTCGAGCTCCCCGACGGAAAGAGTGGCCTCGTCCATATCTCCGAAATTGCGGATGTCTACGTTAAAGATGTCCGCGATTACCTGAAAGAACAGGAAACGATCAGGGTCAAGGTCCTCGGCCTCAACGACAAGGGCAAACTCGATCTCTCCGTGAAGCAGGCGCTCTCCTCTGAAGAACGCGTCGCCCGGGCGCGCGAGAAGAAGTCCTTCGAGGAGAAGTTGAAGTCGTTCATGAAAGAAAGCGAAGAGCGCCTGCTCGACCTCAAGCGCAACACGGAAGCCAAACGCGGGGGCGGCAAGAAGCGCCGCTGACACACCCTAGCTTTCTTCGAGCATTCCCAGCACGTCCTCAAACGCCCGCCAGACGATATCATCGCTTTCCAGCGTCCGCGACACGTCCGCGATACCCTCGCGGACGCTCAACTCGTGGAGACCCTCGTCCATCCGCTGCAGGCGGAGCTGGATTTGATGGAGGAGCGGCAGCGCGGGCATTGCGGGGAGCGCCTTTCTCACCCCTTCCAGTGCATCGCGCTCCAACGCCCGCGCCCGGCGGTCCATCTCCATCGCTTCCATCTTCGTGTAGGCGATCAGACTGCGGCGACCTTCCGCCGCGTCGACGACCACCATGCGGATCTGGGTAAGGATTTGAGACTCGTCCATCCCTAACTACGCGGTAAAGGCGATAAAAGCGATCGAGGTAATAACAGAGCAGCGAATTTTCTCGACCCGGCCTTTATCGCCATTATCGCCCTTATCGCTGTTATCGCGTTGGTAGTCTGAGTTCCTGGTCCCGATACTGGAGTTGATAGAGTTTGCTGTAGATCCCGCCCCGGCCCAGCAGATCGCGGTGGGTCCCCTCCTCCACGATCCGGCCCTTGTGCAGCACGAGGATGCGGTGGACGTTCTGGATGGTGGACAGCCGGTGGGCGATGATGATCGACGTCCGCCCCTGCAGCACCCGCCGCAGCGCGTCCTGGATGAGGATCTCCGTCTCCGTGTCCACACTGCTCGTCGCTTCGTCGAGGACCAGGAGGATCTCGGGGTTGTGCGAGATGGCGCGGGCGAACGCGACGAGCTGCCGCTGCCCGGCCGACAGCGTCGTCCCACGCTCGACGACGTCGCTGGCAAACCCTTTCGGCATCCGATCGATGAAGCGGTGGGCGTTGACGAACTCCGCCGCCCGACGGATCTCGTCATCGGAGATCTCCGCGTTGCCGAGGCGGATGTTCGACGCGATCGTGCCCGAGAACAGGAACACGTCCTGCAGCACGAGTCCGATGTGCCGGCGCAGGTCCCGCTGGGCGTACCGCCGGACGTCGACGCCGTCCACCAGGACCTGACCATGCTGCGGATCATAGAACCGCATCAGCAGGTTGATGATTGAGGTCTTCCCGGCGCCGGTGTGTCCCACGAACGCCACACTCTCGCCCGGGGCGATGTGGAATGAGACGCCCTTCAGTACCCACTCGTCGCTGCCCGCCGGCAGCGGCGGCTCCCCGTCGCGGGGGGCGCGCCGGTCCCGTTCGGCTCGCGCGGTCCCACCACGCTCGCTCACGGCCTGCGGCTCAGGCGGTGCGAAGGCGGCGTCCTCGGTAGACGACGGGTAGGCGAACCACACGCCCTTGAACTCGATGTCGCCACGCACCCTCGGCAGCGGCAGGGGCTCGACCGGATCCTGCACGGTCACCGGCTCGTCGAGGACACGGAAAATCCGCTCCGAGCTGGCCATCGCCGCCTGGAGGATGTTGTACTTCTCGGCGAGGTCCTGGATGGGCCGGAAGAACCGCTCCGTGTACTGGATGGCCGCCACCAGCACGCCGAGGGTGACGACCTGCTGCACGACCTGTCCGCCGCCGTACCAGATCAAGAGGGCGATCCCCACCGCGGAGATGAAGCCGACGAACGGAAAGAACAGGGCGAAGTACCGGATCGCCTTGAGGTTGGACTCCAGGTGGTCGCGGTTCAGATCGTCAAACTTTTCGAAGTTCCGCCGCTCCCGGTTGAACAGCTGCGCGATCGGCATGCCCATGATGTTCTCGTTGAGGTAGGCGTTGATCCGGGCGATGCGGATGCGCACAGCGCGGTACGATTCGCGCGACCGCTGCTGGAACCATGCCGTCATCGCCACCAGCGCCGGCAGGACCGTGAAGACGACGAGCGCCAGACGCCAGTCCAGCAGGAGCATCGCGATGACGATGCCGGCGAGCATGAACACGTCGCCGAACACGGTGACCACGCCCGCGGTCACCATCTCGTACAGCGTGTCCACGTCGTTGGTGATCCGCGTCATCAACCGGCCGACGGGATTGTGCGAGAAGAAGGCCACGGACAGCCGCTGCAGGTGCCCGAACATCTCCATCCGCAGGTCGTACATGACGTTCTGGCCGACGATCTGCGTGATGTAGTTCTGCCAGTAGCGGATGCCCGCGCCGGTGATCAGCGTCAGCAGGTACAGCGCGGAGATCCGCGCCAGGCCGGCGATGTCCGCACTGCTGATGTAGCGGTCGATCGCCACTTTCACGAGGTACGGACCGACCAGGTCGGCCGCGGCAGCGAGCAGCAGCAAGACGATGGAGATCACGACGGCCGGGCGGTAGGGCCGCAGGTAGGTCAGCAGCCGGCGCATCAGCCGCGCGTCGTAGGCTTTGCCGAGGATCTCGTCTTCCTGAAAGTGCGTGCTCATGCCTCTTCCAGCTCTTCTTCCAACTGCTGTTTCCGGTACAGGTCGGCGTAGAGCCCGCCCGACGCGAGGAGCTCGTCGTGCGTCCCGCGTTCCACGATGCGGCCGTCTTCCAGCACCACGATCTGGTCGGCGTGCCGCACCGTGCTCACTCGGTGCGAGATGAGGATGGACGTCCTGGTTGCCATGACACTGCGCAGCCGGCGGAGGATCGCTTCCTCCGTGTTCGTATCGACGCTGCTGAGCGCGTCATCGAGGATCAGGATGCGCGGGTTGCGCGCCACCGCCCGCGCGATCGCCGTGCGCTGCTTCTGGCCGCCCGACAGGGTCACGCCGCGCTCGCCCACGATCGTGTCGTAGCCGTGCGGGAAGTCGGCCACGTCGCCGGCCAGCCGCGCCACGGCCGATGCTTCCTCGACGCGGGTCTCGTCGACCACTTCCAGCCCATAGCCGATGTTTTCGCGCAGGGTCTCGGAAAACAGAAAAGTGTCCTGCGGAACGAACCCGACATGCCGGCGCAGATCGGCCAGGCGCAGCCGGCGCACGTCGATGCCGTCGAGGAGCACCTGCCCCTGGGTGGCATCGAACAGCCGCGGGATCAGATTCACCAACGTGCTCTTGCCCGACCCCAGCGGACCGACGATCGCCATCGTCGAACCGGCCGGGATCTGGAGGTTGATGTCGCGCAGCACCGGCGCGCCGTTGTAGGCGAACGTCACGCCGCGGAATTCGATCTCCCCGCCGATGTCCTGCGCGGGACGCGCGTCGGGAGCGTCGGCGATGCGCGGCCGCTGGGCAAACACCTCGTCGAGCCGCTTCATCGAGGCCCGTCCACGCTGCATCAGGTTGATGACCCACCCCAACGCGACCATCGGCCAGGACAGCAGCGCCAGATACCCGTTGAACTGGACGAACTGCCCCAGGGTGATCCGTCCGGCAATCACCGCGTCGCCGCCCTGCCACAGCAGCACCACCGCGGCAAGGCCGAGGAAGAACATCATCAGCGGCCACAGCGCGCCGTCGGTACGGATCACGGCGAGGTTCCGCCGGATGTACTCACGGTTCAGGTCGGCGAACTGGTCGACCTCGTGCGGTTCCTGCGCGAATGCCTTGACCACCCGGATGCCGGAGAAGTTCTCCTGCGCCTTGGCCGAGACCGTGCTGAACTGGTCCTGCACGGATTCATAGCGCCGGTGGATCATCGGGCCGAGGATGATGAACGTGAGGCTCACCATCGGCAGGATGATGGCCAGGTACAAGGTCAGCACGACGTTGATGGACAGCATGAAGCCGATCGCGGTGGCCGCGGTGATGATCGTGCTGAAGAAGTGCATGATGCCCGGCCCGACGAACCGCTGCACGGTGTTCAGGTCGGAGACGGCGCGGGTCATCAGGTCGCCGGTGCGGGTGTGCTGGAAGTACGCCTCGTGCATCCGCTGCAGGTGGGCGAAGAAGTCGTTGCGGATCTCGTATTCGATCTCGCGCGAGGCCCCCAGGATGTGCAGCCGCCAGAAGTACCGCAGCACCCACACGGCGAGGTTCAGCCCCGTCAGCATCAGCGCGTAGGTGACCAGGGTGCGGGAATCCGTGCCCCGCGTAATCGCGTCGACGGCCTTGCGCAGCACCAGCGGGTCGAGCATCAGCAGCACCGAGGCCACGATGCTGAGGGAGAACCCGAGCAGATACGCTCGGCGGTGACGCTGGATGTAGGACCACAGTCGAGGACTCACCTTGCGCTCCTGAATCAGCAGACAGTAGGCAGTGGGCGCCCAACACCCACGGGGACCAACCGATTATACATGGGACGGCTGCTTGCTGCCTACTGTTTCCCTGAAGGGATGCCGAAGGCAAACAGCACCGACAGTGCATCCAGCGACACTTCGACATCGCGGTCGGAGCCCAGCGCGCTGCGCCAGCCCGCGTCGGCCGTTTGGATGTCAAGCAGCCGCCGGATCGCCCACGACACCATGGGATCATCCGCGGAGAACCCGGCGGTTTCAAAGGCATCGAGCGCGGCGGCGAGACGGTCCGGAGTCCACAATTCCGCCGGAACTCGGCTCAACGCCTCGGCCCCATCCGCCGCCACGGTCGAACTGCGGCCTTCCGCGATCGTCAGCAGCGCGGTGACGATCGCCGCGGTCTCGGCGAGCTCGGCCGCGGGAGCCGCACCATCGGGGTGGCTCCGCAAGAATTCGGCCGCGCGCATCACGGCGTCGCCGGCGGGATCAAGCGCGCGCGCCAGCGCCAGGGCCGCGAGACCGGTACAGTACCTGCGGGCAAAGGGCGTCCCGGGCCGGATCGAGACGGGGGGATCGAATTTGATGAGCGCCGGCGATTCATCCCACGCCCCGTCCTGCCGCTGGACCATCAGCAGGAATGACGCGGCACGCTGCCCGTGCACGGATGATCTGATGCGGAGGTCTTCCATCCACCGCAGGGCCCGTGCGGTGGCCGTCACCGACGACGGACGGCCGGGGATCATGCCGTAGGGAAACCCGCCGTCGTCGTGCTGCCGTGAGGTCAGCGAACGCAGCGGGCGAGGATCGGGGGGAGACCGTCCGAGCAGCCCGGCCAGACGCGCCCGTTCCACTTCATCGCCGTTCTCTTCAATAAACCCCAGGGCGCGGGTCAGGTAGGCGGCCATTCAGGCCCCGGACCTCGGGCTTCGGGCTTCGGGCATGCCGAGAACATCTGCCATTGGCGCGAGACCAACACCCGCGGCCAGCAAGGAGCTGCGAACGGTACGCGCGAGGTCAACCGAACCCGGAGTGTCGCTGTGGATGCACAGAGTGTCGGCGAAGATCTCGAGTTCTGTGCCGTCAACGGCAGTCAGCGTGTGGTCGCGGACCAGACGCACCGCGCGAACGGCGGCCAGGTGTGCATCGGTGACCAGTGCCCCGGGCGCCTCACGTGGCACCAACCGGCCGTCTCCCTCATAGCCTCGATCGACAAATGCCTCGCGGGCCACCCGCAGGCCCATCTGCTGGAGTACGTTGACTTCCGCCGAACCTGAGAGCGCGACGACAATCAGGGAGGGGTCGGTCCCCTGCACCGCCCGGCCGATCGCGACGGCGAGCTCACGGTCCGAGGCAGCCTGGTTATACAATGCGCCGTGCGGCTTGACGTGCCGGACAGATGTCCCGGCGCGTGAAGCCGCCGCGGCCAGGGCACGGAGCTGCGCTTCAACCTCGCGCTCGATCCGGCCCGGGGCCATCGTCATCGACAGCCGTCCAAAGCCGGCACGGTCAGGATACGAAGGGTGCGCGCCGATGCTCACGCCGTGCGCGGCAGCCATGAGAACGCTCGCGCGCATTGTGGACTCGTCGCCGGCATGTCCGCCGCAGGCGATGTTCGCGGAAGTGATCAGCGGCATCAAGTCGGCGTCGGCGCCTGAGCCTTCGCCCATGTCACAGTTGAGGTCAATGCACGGAAACGGGGAAACGGGGAAACGCGGACTCAACGGCGGACGGGGGCTTCCTGGGGAAAGGTCTCGAGGTAGCGTTTGGCGGCCTCGAGGCGCCTGAAGAGGCGGCTTTCCCAGTCGGGCGCAGCGAGATCGGCCTCGGGCATGAACAGGAGCGCCCCGGCGCTGCCCAGCCGCAGGCCGTACTCGACGCCGGCAAATGTATCGGCCATCGCGCGGACCGAGGGGCGGTCGAGGACGAGCCGCGCGTCGACGCGGCCAATAGCCTGTTCCAGCTTCTTGATCGCGTCGGACTCGGAAACCATTACACCCTATCTTACTATGGCAAGCGAGCAAGCACGTCAGCGGGCACGCCCAGACCAGGGAACGAGGGAACAAGGGAA
>JBIOXT010000138.1:0-4591 GCA_044869795.1 bacterium
TACGTCCCGCAGACCGACCTGTACATCAACAAGGATGCCTCGATCAACGATGAGATCGACCGCCTCCGCCACGCCTCGACCAAAGCGCTGATGGAGCGCCGCGACGTCATCGTCGTGGCGTCGGTCTCCTGCATCTTCGGCCTGGGGCATCCCGAGGATTACAAGGAAGTCATGCTGCTGGTGCGCAAGGGCTCGCGCCGGTCCCGGGATGAGATCCTGCGCGGACTGGTCGACATCCAGTACGAGCGGAACGACGTCGATTTCGCCCGGGGCAAGTTCCGGGTGCGCGGCGATGTGATCGAGGTCTTTCCCTCGTACGAAGACCACGCGGTGCGGATCGAACTGTTCGGCGATGAAGTGGACCGGATCATCGAGCTCAACCCGCTGACCGGGGAGATCATCGAGGAGAAGCCGGTCGTGTCGATCTGGCCGGCCAAGCACTGGGTCACCACCGACGAGCGGCTGGAGCGCGCCCTGCAGACCATCGCCGAGGAGCTGCGCGAGCGGTCGGACTGGTTCAAGGCACAGGGCAAACTGCTGGAAGCGCAGCGGCTGGAGTTCCGCACGAAATACGACATGGAACTCCTGCGCGAGGTCGGCTACTGCCCGGGGATCGAGAACTACTCGCGGCACCTCGATGGGCGCGCGCCCGGCGAGCGGCCGGGCTGCCTGCTGGACTACTTCCCGAAGGACTTTCTGATGTTCATCGATGAGAGCCACGTGACCGTGCCGCAGGTGCACGGCATGCTCGAGGGGGATCGGTCCCGGAAGAAGAACCTCGTCGACTTCGGGTTCCGGCTCCCGTCGGCGTACGACAACCGGCCGCTGGCCTGGGACGAGTTCGACGACCTGCTCAACCAGGTCGTGTTCGTGTCCGCAACGCCGGCCGCCTACGAGCGCGAGGTCAGCGATCGGATCGTCGAGCAGATCGTGCGCCCGACCGGCCTGGTCGATCCGCAGGTCGAGGTGCGGACGGCGAAGGGACAGATCGACGACCTCATTGCCGAGATCAAGGCGCAGGTGGACAAAGGGGAGCGGGCTCTGGTCACGACCCTGACCAAGCGGATGGCCGAGGACCTCACGGCCTACCTGCAGGAGATGGGGCTGAAGGTGCACTACCTGCACTCGGAAATCCAGACGTTCGAGCGCGTGCAGATCCTCAAGGACCTGCGGCTGGGTACCTACGACGTCATCGTCGGCATCAACCTCCTCCGCGAGGGGTTGGATCTGCCTGAGGTGTCGCTGGTCGCGATCCTCGATGCCGACCGGGAAGGGTACCTGCGCTCGGAGACCTCGCTGATCCAGACGATGGGCCGCGCGGCCCGGCACCTCAGCGGCCGCGTCATCCTGTACGCCGATGAGGTCACCGATTCGATGCGGCGGGCGATCGAGGAGACGAACCGCCGGCGCGAGATTCAGCTCGCCTACAACCAGGAGCACGGTATCACCCCCGAGTCGATCGTCAAGCCGATCCGGGACATGATCGACCTCGCACAGGTGGCGGAGGAGCTGGCGGACTACACACCGTCGAGCGAGGTGCTGACCGCGCAGGAGCTGATCACCCTGGCCGAGCAGCAGCGGGCCAAAGTCCCCTGGGACATCGCCCGCCTGCTGATGCTCTCGCCGCAGGAGCTGGAGCAGACCATCGAGACGCTGGAGCGCGAGATGCGCAAAGCGTCGGCGAATCTGGAGTTCGAGAAGGCCGCGGTGCTGCGGGATCAGGTGGCGGAACTGCGCAAGGGGATGGGGGAGCCGTTCTTCGCCGGCGCGCGCCGGGCCCGCTCCGGTATGGGACGGGGAAGACCGGGCAGACTCGGAAGACGGGGAAGACGCTAGTGCCGCACGATCGCATCGTCGTTGCTGGCGCGCGCGAACACAACCTCAAGGACGTCACCGTCGAGATCCCGCGGGACCAGTTTGTCGTCTTGACCGGCATCTCCGGATCGGGCAAGTCGTCGCTGGCGTTCGACACGATCTACGCCGAAGGGCAGCGGAAGTACGTCGAGTCGCTGTCGGCCTACGCCCGGCAGTTCCTGGGGTTGATGGAAAAGCCCGACGTCGATCACATCGACGGCCTGTCCCCCGCGGTGTCGATCGATCAGAAGGGCGCGCCGCGCAACCCCCGCTCGACCGTCGGGACCGTCACCGAGATCTACGACTACCTCCGCCTGCTCTATGCGCGCGCCGGCCAGCCGCACTGTCCGATCTGCGGCAAGCCGATCAGCCGCCAGACGCGGGAGCAGATCGTCGATCAGATCCTCGGGCTGCCGGCGGAGTCGCGCATCCAGGTCCTCGGTCCGCTCGTGCGGGGCCGCAAAGGCGAGTACCGTCAGCTCTTCGACGATCTGCGCCGGCAGGGCTTTGCCCGGGTGCGCGTCGACGGCAGCGTCTATGAGCTGACCGAAGAGATCGTGCTCGACAAGAACAAGAAGCACTCGATCGAGGTCGTGGTCGACCGCATCGTCACCCGCCCGGACGTCAAGACCCGGCTCGCCGACTCCCTGGAGACGGCGTTGAAGCTGGGGCAGGGGATCGTCTTCGTCGACGTGCTTCCGACAGGAAACGGGGAAGCGCGGAAACGCGGAAATGGACGCCGCAGGCCGGCGAAAAAGAAGAAGGCGGTGCAGAACCCGGAAGAAGGGCTGCTGATCTTCAGCCAGTTGTTTGCCTGTCCCGACCACGGCTCGGTGCTGCCCGAGATCGAGCCGCGCATCTTTTCCTTCAACAGTCCATACGGCGCCTGTCCGGCCTGCAGCGGGCTGGGCTTCCGCCAGGAGTTCGACGTCGACCTGGTGTTGGATTGGGAGAAATCCCTCAGCGACGGTGCGGTCGTCCCGTGGGCGAGTTCGACGAGCGAGTACTACTACGAATTGCTGCAGTCGGTGGCCGCCCACTACCGGGCGGACATGAAGACGCCGGTGGGCCGCCTCCCCAAGGCCTTTGTCGATGTGCTCCTGCATGGGTCGTCGGAACCGATCAAGGTGAAGTACCACAACAAGTGGGGCGCGCTGCGGGTGTACGAGACGAAGTTCGAAGGGGTGCTGCACCAGCTGCAGCGCCGCTACAAGGAGACCGATTCCGAATACATGCGCGAAGAGTACGAGCAGTTCATGACCACGCTGCCGTGCCCGACCTGCCGCGGGGCGCGCCTGAAGCCGGAGTCGCTGAGCGTGCATGTCGGCGGAAAGAACATCGCTGCGCTCACCGCGTTGACCGTGCGGCAGGCGCTGGATTTCTTCAACGTGCTGACACTCACCGAACGGGAAAAACTCATCGCCCATCAGATTCTCAAGGAGATCAAGGCGCGGCTGAACTTCCTCGTCAACGTCGGGCTGGACTACCTGACCCTGGACCGGACCGCCAACACGCTGTCGGGCGGGGAAGCCCAACGCATCCGCCTGGCCACGCAGATCGGCTCGGGACTGATGGGGGTGCTGTACGTGCTGGACGAGCCCAGCATCGGCTTGCACCAGCGCGACAACCGCCGGTTGATCAGCACCTTGATGCAGATGCGCGATCTCGGCAACACCATCCTGGTCGTGGAGCACGATGAGGAAACGATCCGCTCCGCGGACTGGGTCATCGACATCGGACCCGGCGCCGGGGAGGCCGGGGGCCGGATCGTCGCCACCGGGACGCCCGGACACATCGCGCGCCATCCGGAGTCCATCACCGGTATGTACCTCTCGCGCCGGCGGGAGATCGCCGTGCCGTCGCACCGGCGGACGGCGGGCGGCGACGCGCTGGTCGTGCGCGGCGCCCGCGAGCACAACCTCAAGGACATCGACGTCCGCGTGCCGCTGGGCGTCTTTGTGGCCGTCACCGGCGTGTCGGGATCCGGCAAGTCCACGCTGGTCGACGAGATCCTCTACCGGGCGTTGGTCTCGCGGCTGCACGGGACCCGGGTGCGGCCCGGCGCGCATACCCGGATCGAGGGGATCGAGCACGTCGACAAGGTCATCAACATCGACCAGTCGCCGATCGGACGCACCCCGCGGTCGAACCCGGCGACCTACACCAAGACCTTCGACCTGGTGCGCGACCTCTTCGCCCAGACGCCCGACGCCAAGGTGCGCGGGTATACGCCCGGTCGCTTCTCCTTTAACGTGCGGGGCGGCCGCTGCGAGGCCTGCGAGGGCGACGGGATCGTCCGCATCGAGATGCACTTCCTCCCGGATATCTACGTGCCGTGCGAGGTGTGCAAGGGCAAGCGGTACAACCGCGAGACCCTGGAGGTGCTGTTCAAGGGCAAGACCATCGCCGATGTGCTGGAGATGACCGTCAGCGAGGGGTTGGTCTTCTTCGAGAACGTGCCGCGGATCCGGCGGAAGCTGCAGACCCTCGATGACGTCGGGCTGGGGTACATCAAGCTGGGACAGCCCGCGACGACCCTGTCGGGGGGCGAGGCTCAGCGTGTGAAGCTGGCGACCGAGCTGTCGCGGCGGGATACCGGGCGCACGCTGTACATTCTCGACGAGCCGACCGTCGGACTGCACTTTGCCGACGTGGAGCGTCTGCTGGACGTGCTGCACCGGCTGGTCGACGAGATCCTCTACCGGGCGTTGGTCTCGCGGCTGCACGGGACCCGGGT